>CAZCAL010000140.1:0-9898 GCA_964496625.1 uncultured Verrucomicrobiaceae bacterium
ACTATCACAATGGGGGCATTTGGCCCTTCATCGGTGCAAAGTGGGTGCAATTCATCAGCCGTCTCGGGATGCGTTCACTGGCGCTTCAGGAACTCCTGAAGTTGGCAAAGCTGAATTTCCACGGCGTCCAGAATGACTGGGAGTTCAATGAGTGGGTTCACGCCCGAACGGGGAATCCGATGGGGAAGGCGTATCAGGCTTGGTCCGCAGCGGAGTTCATCCTTGCCTGTCATGAGGTGGGCTTAAATGATTCGGATGCTTGAGGATTTCCGTGCTCTCCCTCAATGAGGAGGTGGCATTTCGTCAAGAGTTGGATTTTCTTCCCAAGTTGTAACTTTGATTTCCTCGCCGACAGTCCCGGCCCGGAATCTCTGCCTCCCCATGGTTGCTTATTATCTTCACGACCTCAGCCCGCACTTAGTGCGCTTTACCGACAGTATCGCTATTCATTGGTATGGACTCGCCTATGTGCTGGGTTTTTACCTCTGCTATTTGGTGATGCATTTTCTCTCGGTCAGGGGGCTCTCCGTTCTGAAGCCGGAGCAAGTTGGGGATTTCATTACCTCCGTGGCGTTGTTCGGCGTGGTGCTCGGCGGCCGCCTTGGGTACATGCTGCTTTACGACTTTCAGCACTTCATCCACGAGCCGTGGACCTTTTTCAAAATCAACAATGGCGGGATGGCTAGCCATGGCGGTGTGGCAGGCGTTGCCTTGGTCTGCCTCTGGTATGCGCGAAAGCACAGGGTTTCGTGGACGGGGCTCGGCGATGCACTCGTCTGTGGCGCTCCTCTCGGGCTGTTTCTTGGGCGCATTGCGAACTTCATTAATGGCGAGCTTTTTGGGCGAGTCACCACCGTGGCGTGGGCGGTCAAATTTCCGACTGAACTCCAGCACGAAGACTACTTAGCCCAAGGCGGCACCTTCGTGCCGGTTCCGCCAGAATTGCAGCACAGCCCGGAGATCATCGCGTGGTTCGAGCAAAATGGTGGCGGGCGACAGGAGCTGGAGACCATCCTGCATCCCCGCCATCCATCGCAGATTTACGAGGCACTGGGGGAGGGGCTTCTGATGTTTCTGATGCTGTTCTTCATCCGCCTGCGTTACCGGAATCTCCCTGAAGGATTGCTCACCGCGATATTCTTCCTCGCCTACGCTGCGGTGCGGTTCAGCCTGGAAAATGTGCGCCAGCCGGACAGTGGCGCGGAGATGATCATGGGGCTAACTCCAGGTCAGTTCTTCACGCTGTTCATGGTGATTGCCGGCCTTGGCTTCCTGGCGCACGCAATGCTGCGTGGCAGAAAGAAACAGGCTGAAGCTTGATCCGCAGAGTGCGCTCTCAATCCTCGTCGTCTTCCTCATCCCATCCTCCACCTGTGCCAGGCTTCTTCTTGGCGGCGGAGATGTTGCGGTGGACCCAGACGCTCTGAACCATCCCCATCATGAAGAGGGAAACGAGCAGGAAGGTCCCGCCAGCACTGATTAAGGGCAGGGGAATCCCGATGATCGGCAGCATGTTCAGGTTCATCCCCGCGTGCTGAAACGTGTGGGCAAAGAACATCGCCGCGACACCGATAGCGATCAATCTTCCTAGCTGATCCCGTGCATAGAATGCCACGAAAACGATCTGAAATAGCAGTAGTGCCATGAAGGAAAGCAACATCAGTGAGCCTCTAAAACCGAACTCCTCGGCGATCACAGAAAAGATGAAGTCGTTGGCACCTTCGTTGGGGAAAAAGGTTCGGTGCACGGATTTTTGGTCTGGTACCTTAATGGATAACGGACCCTTGCCCTCCAGCCCCGCAGAGGCAACGGCGATCTGCATGTAGTTCGCCACATAGCCCTCTCTGCGCCGATCCACCTTGTCTTCTTGGTCGGTTAGCATGTAGTAGGCCGTGTTGATGCGATCCTTTTGGTAGTCCTTGAGGGCAAACACATAGACCAGTGGCACCACGCACATCACGCCTTCTAGGAGCACGATCATGTAGCGGAAGGGGATGCTACCCACCAGCATCATCGAGAGGAATACCGGTCCCCACACGAGACCTGAGCCAAGGTCTTCCTTGATGACCATCGCTGCGGGAGCACCTGCAAGAATGCCCGCAATGAAGAGCCTGAGCCACGGTCTGCGAAACACCGGCCAGAGACGGGGCAGTTCACCAAACACGACTGCCATCGTGACGATTCCCGCCAGCATGGCAACCTGAGATGGCTGGACGGATCGACCAGCGATGATCAGCCAAGCTTTGTTCCCGTTGATTTCGACGCCGTATTTTTGCAGGGCCACAAGCCCCGCGATCCCGACCAAATAAAGCGGGATGCAGGCCCAGCGGACCCAGCGGTAATCAACCAAAGACACGATGAACACGATCGGCATCCCGATCAGCGCGTAGTGCATCTGCTCCCGCCATTTGTTGGTCCATAGTTCGTCGCGAAAGGACGAAGCGTTGTAGATGGCATAGACGCCAAAGGCGATCAAGGCCAGCATGTTGATCATGATGATCCAATTGATGCCGAGGAACTTCTTGAAGAGCGGCGTCATGCTGCGCGGTGGGAGAGAGAAAGTTTGGGGATGGAGTTCAGCAGGCGTCGGGTGTACTCATGCTGCGGGTTTTCGCACAAGGCGTCGGCAGCACCGGACTCGACAATGCGGCCGCGGTTCATGACGGCGATGTCATCGCTCATGTGGCGGACGACCGCCAGATCGTGGGCGATGAAGAGCAGCGTCAGATTCATCTCCTCCTGGAGATCTTTGAGGAGATTCAAGATTTGCGCCTGCACACTAACGTCCAGCGCGCTCACTGGTTCATCGCAGATCAGCAACCGTGGCTTCACGGCGAGCGCGCGGGCGATGCCGATGCGTTGGCGTTGGCCGCCGCTGAATTCGTGGGGATATCGGCTGATGGCATCTTCGGGAAGCCCCACTTTGCTGAGCAGTGCGGCCACCACCTGCTCTTGCTCGTCTTCACCCATCGCTTTGAAGTGGATGTCCAGAGGTTCAGCGATGATTCGGCCCACAGTCATGCGCGGATTTAGTGAACCAATGGGATCCTGGAACACCATTTGCAGATCCTTGCGCAGCGGGCGGAATTCGCGCTCGCTCATGGCGAGAAATTCCTTGTCCTCATACCATGCCTTGCCACCCGTCGGCGGCGTGAGCTTTAGCAATGCCCGCGCGACCGTGGATTTGCCGCTGCCACTCTCCCCGACGAGGCCGAGGGTCTTTCCTTCGCTGAGCGTAAAGCTGACGTCATCGACGGCCTTTACCACATCTCCCCGTCGTCCGAACAATCCGCTGCGGACGGGGAAATAAACCTGGAGATTTTCTACTCGGAGCAAAGACATGGTTGGTGAGTAATCGACTGGCGATGGAGTCGCAAGAGGATATCACACGTGCTTTGGATTCCCAGACTTTCCGCTGAAAAGTATGGGGGCGGCTCCAATCAAGAGGCGACGGGCATCGGACGCGTTACCCTCTTCCAGAAGAAATCGAGTTCACGGGCCAGCACGCTCATGACTTGGGCTGGTTGTGCAGGCAGTGCGCCGGACTCGGCCTCCTTGATGATCCGCTGCATTGCATACAGCGAGGCGACGCTTCGGGTGTCAACGTGGATGGGATCGACAACATGCCTCAGGCCGCCGGGCAGCACGCCTGAATCCTGGAACTGCGCCCACTGGGCCGTGTCGCGGTCAGATTTGAAGGCGACAATCTTCAGCGTCGGGGCTTGATCGCCAGTGCGAGCCGCTGCCGCCAGTCCAGTGGCGATTTTTCCGGCGGCATAGCCGGAGAGGGTCTGCCACCAAACATGGTCATTGAATGGGGCCAAGCCAAAAACAATGTCCATGCCTTGCAAGGACCAGTTCATCACGTGGCGACCCGTCTGACCGGGCAATTCATTTTCTGAAAAGCGGACGAGAGGGAAGCGGCGGCCAGCAAGACGCACGAGTTCAGCGATTCGTGACAGATCCAGGGATCGCGACTCCGCCTCTGGCATCATCTGCTGCTTAAGAGCTTCGAACCTTTCCAGCAGCGCCGATTGGCCAATCTCTGAGCTGCCTGAAGGTGTCGTGCTACCCATCACCCCTGCCAATTTTTGGGCAACTGACTCAGCCGATGGCGTTGTCTCCGTTGCTGGCGGTGCGGGAGGGGTTGCTGCCTGGACCGGGGCGCTCTCGGCGTTGCTGCCGTTGTTACTGTTATTGCCACGGCGGAGCCGGTCGAGCATCTCCCGCAGTTTTTCGAAATTGCCGACGGACCGGCTGCCATCCGTTGCTTGTGCCTCGGGTGCTGGAGGAGCTTGCGGCGGCTCCGGCTGGTGCGTGCTGGACGGCAGCGTGGCTGCGGGATCGCGCAGCGGAGCGTCGCCTGTCGGCAAGAGTGATTTGATGGAGGGAGGCTGCACGGGTGGGCCGTCGTCCATCTTCACTCCTGGGGCGACGGGTAGGATGGAAATCTCATTTTGTGGCAACGCTGCCACAGGCTCCGTCAGACTTTCCGCCGCGTTGCGCATGAAGTTGCTCGTCGCCGCATCAAAGACCGAAAAGCTCGGTGCTCCTGCCGACGACGGGCTGGGCATAGGCGCAAAGCCGACGTCTGGCAGTACCATGCCACCCTCTTCGCCGTCCTCTTCATCTTCCAAAAGGGTCGCCTGAGGGGCGGCACCGCCGCCGGAGTTGACGAAAGCCTGCCATTGCTGGGAGGCATGACGCAAAAAGCTGCGTGCAGCGACCGAGCCCAAGGGGCGCCCCATGAAATAGCGATTCACATCCAGGAAGCGTTCGAAGGCGGAGGCTTCCGCTTCGGCGATCTGCGCGTCCTTCAGGCGCAACCGCACCAGTGCCAGGGCCTCAGTCGCGGTGAGACCACGCAGCAGCATCTGGGAGGCGGTGAGTCGGTCTTCGAGGGCACTGGGGAGGTGGTGGCCAAAGGTCGCCTGCCAGACATCCTGGTTCAGGCTCAGCACCACATGCACGCCTTCCACTTCAGTCAGATCCAGCAGCAGAGAGGCAATCTTCAGCCCAGCGTCCGCATTGCGGTAAAAGGCGTCCAGGTGATCGACCAGCACCACCACCGGGCGCCAGGTCGCCAGCAGTCGCAGGAGGCGCTGGCAGCCTTCCGCATCGCCGGTAGCCAGTTGCTTCAGCATCGCTGCACTGGGGGCTTCCCCTTGGGTGCCTAAATCGTAAATCGTCTGAAACCAGTCCGCCGCCAGGTTTGTATCTGCGAGGCCAATCTGCCGCCCGACACGCTCGGCGAGGGGTTTGCGGAGCTGACCCGCGTGTTTCATCAGCCATTGACCGATCAGATGGGCGCTACCCTTCGGATCAAAAATGTCCTCGACCGGGCCGGACAACACCCGCACGGCTTGTTGAGGGTTCGCACACGGCAGCCGTCCGTCCTCGATCAAGCGACGCAGCAGACTGGCGACGACGCCACCGCAGGCCTCGCGCAGCTTTGTCCAGCCGGGCATTCCTGCCTCAGCCCGATCCATGGCTTCAACGCCTCGACGTGCCACCGATTTCCAGTCCACGGCATCACCAGATCGAAATGCCACAGGCACGATCACCGCTTGGTCTTCTGCGGCGGCCGCCATGCGACCCAGCAGATGGGTCTTCCCGTAGCCGGCGCGGGGAGCTGTCAGCAGCAGCAGCGGCTGGCCGCGCTGCGGTCCGGCGCGCTCGTCAACGGCGGAGGTGAGTTGGCGGAGCAGGTCCGCATTCATTCCGGGCACAGAGCGTGCCTCATCCACTCCGTAAGGTCCGGGGCAGACGTCTGCGGCAAAGGGGTTAAAAGCCTCGTTCGGCCCCCCCAAAGATGCCGCAGGGGCGGCACCCGATGGGGAGGGTGCATCAGAGGCTGTGGAGAATGGAGAGTCGAAGCGCTTCACGGTTACGATATCTGCTACAAAACTGAGAGATGCCTATCTTTGATATCTATTCGAATTTCGACAAATAGAAAGAACGGTTTTTTAAAAATGATACAATTCTCGCGAATGCTACGCAGTTCTGAAAAATTAATCTCGGCTGGGTAACTGGCGGTTTTTGCTCGATTTTGAACCTCTTTTTACCTGCCTGCGGCTGCAATTAACCGCTGAAACTCTGCCAAAGCGTTGACAGCATAGCCTAAAACCGGCTTAATCAAGGCCGGCATGGCAATTTTGGGAACCGAACCAGCATTTGACGTAACTTTTGGCGCAGAGCACGCGGAGTTGATGAAGCAGGATTCGACGGCTGTCTTGCGACTTCCCATGCCATGGATGGCGGGTCCCATGACTGAAAGTCTGAGGATCGCCCCGACGTCCTGCCGCTGGGATGGCGATTTTTTGCTCGCCCAATCCGATGACCACCTCGTCGGGGCCACCCTGGTGGATGCGCGGGGGCGACTCGAAGATGCGGTGGAAGGGGCTTACTCCCGGCTTTTGGAGCTCGCCTCCGGCTGGCATCTTAATCGCATCTGGCAATACGTCCCGCAGATCAATGAAGTCCGCGGCGGGTTAGAGCGGTATCGCCAGTTTAATATTGGACGCTGGGCGGCGTTTGAAAGGCGCTTCGGGCGGGACCTCCGTTCGTTCATGCCTGCGGCCTCAGCCGTCGGGGTGGGTGGGCATCAAGTCGTGGTCGTTTTTAAAGCAGGGCGTATCCGGCCAGAGTACTTTGAGAACCCCTCCCAAGTGCCCGCCTACCATTACCCGGCGGAGTACGGGCCTCGGCCACCCGGCTTTGCACGCGGTGTCGTGGCTGAAAGTGGGCATAGCCGCAGTGTCCTGCTCTCAGGCACCGCCAGTATCGAAGGGCACCGCAGCGTCGGGGAAGGGGATTGGGAACTCCAGTTCCGCACCACGATGCATAATATCGAGATCATGATCGGTCGCATGGGCTGCAGCGCTGCCTTGTCGCCATCTACTTGGGCGAGGGAAGGCATCCGGGAAGCCCACTTTAAGTGCTACCTCCGCCATCCAGAAATCCTCCCTCTCGTGCGGGAGTGGCTTCAGGCTTTGTATGGCACGGACGACCACTTCACCTACCTTCAGGCGGATATTTGCCGCACCGATCTGGACATCGAAATCGAGGGCCGGGTCAGCGGTGAACCCTCCTGCAGTGACTGACCCGCCTTCCTCTTGCCGTGAATAATACCAGATCGGGCCACCGCCGCCATTTGGGGGCAATTCATCGGCGACGCCGCCGCTCTTGGCACCCACTGGATCTACGATCTTGAGGACCTCGCCGCCCGGCATCCTGGGGGCATTGAGGGCTTTGAAGCTCCCTCGCCAGACCACTACCATGCGGGAAAACAGTCTGGAGACCAGACTCATTATGGTGATGCAGCTCTCCTGCTCCTGGAGTCAGTAGCCAGTCTGGGTCGGTTTGACGAGACAGATTTTGGCCAGCGCTTCGTCGCCTTCTTCACCGACCCAGCTTGCAAAAGCTACAAGGACAAGGCGACCCGTGGAACGCTGGAGAACCTCGCTTCACGGCCCGGTGATTTTCAAAATGGTGCGGATGATGATCAGCTCGCTACCGTCACACGCCTCGCGCCCGTCGTTGCCGCGCACCAGGCAGATGGGGATGTGGGTTTCTTCGATGCCGTGCGCCGCGCCACCTTGGTCGCTCAGCAAAACCCCGTCGCGCTCGCTTGCACCGCTGCTCACGCAGAGCTGCTTCGCGGCTTGTGCATGGGCATGACGCTGCCAGAGGCCTTTGAACATGCGCGTCGGTCGCCAGATGTCTCCTGCGATATGGCAGACTACTTTGAGGCTGCGCACACCCAGCTCCAACTGGATGTCGTGGCTGCGACGGAATTTTTTGGACAGAGCTGTCCCTTGCGGCAGAGCTTTCCGGCAGCCTTACACGCCGCGCTGAAACATGCAGAGGACTTCCGCCACGGCATCCTCCAGACCCTCCGCGCAGGTGGGGACAATGCTGGCCGCGCCGCGCTGGTCGGGGCCTGGATCGGCGCAGCCCATGGCATGGCGGTGATTCCGACAGATTGGCAGCAAAAGCTCACCGCCCATGATCGAATCGCCGCGGCCATCGATCAGCTTTTCGCCGCATCGATCGGGCAGCCTTAGCTCGATGGCGGCGTGAAGGTGAAGCGGTAAAAGACCTGCCCCGGCGTCACCGGCACCGACTGCTGCATCTGCCCATTGGCATCCGCCGTCAAGGTCGCGATCGTGGTCCAATCGACGAGATTTGGGGAAGATTTGAGTTGGTATTGCAATCCAGCGCTGGCCTGACAAGACACCGTCGCGCTGCCATCGGGATTTGGCTGGATGCTCATCGCAGATTGCGGCAGGACGATCAATTGCAAGGCACCTGCACTGTCAAAAGGGTCTGACCACCGGGCATCTGTATACACTGCCGAGCCCGTCAACGTGCGCAAAAAGGCCACCAAATCACTGCGCTGCTGGGCAGTGAGGTTCAGGTTTTGCAAGCCACCGCCGGGTCGACGCAGGCGGTTGTCCAGGTTGACGTTGTCCGCCGTGATCAGATTGTAGTGGCTGATCACCTGATCCAGCGTGGCTAGGCTGGCATCGTGCATCAGACCCCCGTGGGAGACACCGCCCGGCCCGACAAGATCGCGCAGACTCGGAGCCCGCGTATTGGTCGTGTCCGTCCCGCTGAAGCCGGTGGTCACCCCGTTGTTGCGACTATTGGGATCAATATCAAACTCCGGCGGACGATGGCAGCCTGCGCATCCGGCACCCCCTCCAGGCCCTGGCGGGGTCAAGAAAAGCTGTTTCCCAGCGTTTTCAGAGGCCGTGAAGTTTGGAAAGGGCTGATTGTCATTGGCCACGGCGCGACCCGCGTCATACTTCGAATCAAAGGACTGGATGCTCCGCACAAATTGCGCCAACGCCCGTTGCACTCGCGTCTCATTGATCGCCGCATCCCCAAAAGTCATCGCGAACAGCACTCGATACTCAGGGATCGCAGAGAGCTTCGTCACCAGATCCGCAAAGGCGGGATCACCGCTCGTGCCACTGAAGCCCATCTCGACATGATCCTGGATGGGCCGAGTCGTTTGGGCCTCCAGCGTCGCCGCGCGTTCGTCCCAGAAGAACTTCCCCTCCGCCGCAAAGCGCGCATTGATCAATCGCATCGCGTGGCGTCCGGTCGTCCCATTCACGCCGACACTGGCCGTGTCCGTATCGCCAAACGCCAGCGACTGCTTGTGGCAAGAGGCGCAGGCCACGGTGTCATTTCGCGAGAGCCGCTTATCATAAAACAGCACCCGACCCAGCGTCGCTCCAGCATCGGTGATGGCATTGTTACCGGGTGTATTGTTGCGAGTGATGTAAGTCGGCACCGTCTGGGCGCTGTAGTTCGCCAGCGTCGTCAGATCCACCACCCCCTCGTCGGCAGATCCGTTGCCAGTCCAAAGAGCGGAGGCAAAAAGCGCAGCGCTGGCGACCGCGCAAAAATGGGAAGAAGAAGCTTTCACAGTACGTACCTTGTCGCCAGATCGAGCTCCGCCAATGAACTTTACCCACGCTTAACAAAAGAGGAGGGGGAAGGGGTAAGTGAAAAGGTGAAAGTGAAAAGTGGGAAGGGGTAAGTGAAAAGTGAAAAGTGACGCCGCTGTAGCCGGGCGTCTGTGACCCCGGTGAGAATGAGAAAGCCAAGGAACGTCCCTTTCCAAGAGCCAAGAGAACCAGCGTAGTCCACTGAATAGGCTACTTCAAAGGGGCCGCGACTGATCAGTCGCGGAGATTCAGGTGCAAATCAAAGAGCGGATCGCCTGGGATGTGCTTCAACGGAGCCGCGACTGATCAGTCGCGGAGATTGGCTAAACTTCCAGAGTCAAAAACCCACCGACTCGGCTTCAACGGAGCCGCGACTGATCAGTCGCGGAGATTCCTGGGGGCCACATGGAACACGATCAAGCCGAACTGCTTCAACG
>CAZCAL010000141.1:0-3711 GCA_964496625.1 uncultured Verrucomicrobiaceae bacterium
GACGACCACCCTTCCCTTCATTGATGAGTTTCAATGCCCCAGCAGATTGCTTCTCGACAAGCGTCACCCAAAGTTGATCACGCTGCTCTTTGGGTAACGCTCCCCCCGCAGTGATTGAGTCGCCAAAAACGAGAACCTGCTGCGGCAGTTCGGCATGAGCAGCGATGCCAAGGGCGAGTAAAGAGATGATCAATCGAAGCATGACGTTGAACTTGGTTGTCTGCAAATATCCCCGCCGCCTCAACGCATCCAGGATGGACCAACCTGTGCCCGCGCAAGCGGATGGCGACTCGGTATTCCTAAATCAACCTCGTCAGCCCCGACATCGCTGGGAATCGAACGATCTTGGCCATCCATATCCTGCTTCACCAATGAGGATGAGTCACCACCTGCATCGAGCAAGGGGCTCCCAGCCACCGGTCGCCAAAGGCCAACCTTGTCCTGACCCAGCATCGGGTTTTTCCACAAAATCCCATTTACTGCCACGCCCCCCGAACCGCCGAAAATGTTCGCGCGCCATTCGATGCTACTAATGCCAGCATCAATCAACAGCTCTGCATTTTTTCCGGCTGGGGGAGCGATGACGTTGGCGATGATGTGACAGCTTGTGGGGGCCAGAGTCGCGTCTTTAACATCGTTGTAGCCGAGGACCAGCCCGTGCTTGCAATCCACTATCGTATTGAAAGCAACAACCGAATTCTTCACTTGGAAGTAGCCATTCGCCGGGCTTTCTGGAATCCCCTTCACCAAGATGATTGGTGAGCGAAAGCCATCGCCTTCAAGCCCCTCCAAATAGTTATTCACGACGCGATGCCCCTCCCCAATGATCCGAATGCCGCCAGTGCTCGAACGATGATTCCCAAGGAAAAAATTCCCATCCACGGTGCAGCCGTTGCCATGGCGGAGCGTCAACGTGCCCTGCACTTCGCGGAACGTATTCACCCGATACACATTGCCGCAGCTCTTGTTTGAGATGCACTCAGTCTCACCATCGCAACGCTCAAAGAGGTTGCCATCCACCACACAATCGGCGTTTACCATCGAACTCTTGCTATCACCCACCCGCAACGTTTCACCGCCGTTCTTTCCGAGCCGTGGACGAGACCCAAAGTAGTTATGTCTCAGAAGATGGTGGCCTCTGTCGTCGCCGCCCAACCAAACCACCACCGTGGTTCCTTTGTTCTTCTTCCCTTCAAAATGGCAGGACTGAAGGATGTTGGCCTCGCCATAGATGCCCAGCCACCGATTCTCCTTCTCCACCCCTTCAAATTCAGCGTCTTCGGTAAAGGCGCAATCCTCCACGGTGCAGTGATTGGCACGCAACTTGGAATCAATGCGAAACTCCAACCAGTCCGCCTTTGAGCCACTAATGTTCTTCATTCGAATTCCCGATAAGACCACATATTCTCCACCCATCCGAATACGAGAGGCGCCCACAAACACGGTCTCGCCCGGACGTTCTGCTCTGACCGTGATTGGCTTGAATTCGGTCCCCTTCCCGACCAATCGAAGGTCAACATCCCGCCACTCTCCGGCAGAGAGGATAAGCTCGTCTCCAGGTTGTGCCGCCAACAAAAGCTTCCTCGCAGACTCAGGGTCAGAGGCAGAGAAAGTGGCACCACGAAGCGGGCCGAAAGCCGCGGCGAGAAGTGCGGTAACGATGCAAAGAAGAAAGCGGCGATTCATGCGCTCTAAAAACGCACGAACCGCCGCCGTGTATAATGATTTCTAATGAATCAAGCGGTCGCCGTTGTCGCCGCTACCGGTTCATCTTCCGGCGGCACTTCGACTGGTTCCGCTTTGCTTGTCACCTTCACAAACAGTGGCTCATACTTGCCCCACTCCGCCAAGATCGTGGCCGCGCGAACACTGCCAGTCTTTTCCTGATGATCGCTGATCAGCTTCTTCAGTTGATTGATGTCTTCAGGATCAGTGAGAGCAGCACCACGAATCATCTCACCATTGTGGCGGCGTTCAAAGTCACCGGATTCATCGAGCAAGTAGGCGATGCCGCCGCTCATCCCCGCACCGAAGTTTTTGCCGAACTCTCCCAGCACAACGACGAGCCCGCCAGTCATGTATTCACAACCATGATCGCCGATGCCTTCGACGACAGCCGTTGCTCCAGAATTACGAACACAGAAACGTTCCCCCGCACGGCCCGCAGCGAAGAGGCGTCCGCTGGTGGCACCGTACATGACTGTGTTACCCATGATGCCGTTCTCCCATGAATTGAAGTCTGCTCGTGCACGCGGACCAGGTTTCACAATGATCTCGCCACCGCAGAGGCCCTTGCCAACGTAGTCGTTCGCTTCGCCCTGCAGCGTGAGCTTCACCCCACCGCAGAGGAAGGTACCAAAGCTTTGTCCTGCGCTACCCTCGCAGGTGACATCCACTGAGCCGTCTTCGAGTCCGTGGTTGCCGTGGTGGAAGGCGATTTCACCGGAAAGCTTCGTGCCAATGTTGCGGAAGGTGTTCTTCACCTTGTAAAACACTGGCTTCACCTTGCGCTTATCACTGATGGCAAACTGAGCATCCTGGATGAGGCGGTCGTCCAATGGGTGTTGGTCCAGCCCATCGTTCTGATTCATCAGACAAGTGCGTGGGGCATCTTGCCCAAGTTGCTTGCCAACATCCTTGAGGATCGGGCTGAGGTCCAGAAGGTTTGCCTTCGGATGCCCCGGCACGGTGCGCTGGCGGAGGAACTCAGGGCGGCCAATGAGTTCGTCCATCTTAGCGACACCTAGCATTGCCATGATCTCGCGGACTTCTTGGGCGACACCGTTGAAGAAGTTCACAACGTGCTCAGGTTTGCCCTTGAACTTGCTGCGGAATTTGGGGTCCGTGGTGGCGACACCCACCGGGCAGTTATTCAAGTGACACTGACGCACATAAACACAGCCGAGAGCAATCAGGGCGATGGTTCCAAAGTTAAATTCTTCCGCACCCAGAATGCCCGCAATTGCGATGTCGCGTCCATTGCGCAGTCCGCCATCGGTGCGCAGCGTGACACGCTCGCGCAAGCCGTTCAGCATGAGGACCTGCTGCGTTTCAGCGAGCCCCAGTTCCCACGGCAAGCCCGCGTGTTTGATTGAGCTCAGCGGGCTGGCACCAGTACCCCCGTCGTGACCGGAGATGAGGATAATGTCTGCATTGGCCTTAGCCACCCCTGCGGCGATTGTTCCCACGCCACTTTCTGCCACGAGTTTCACACACACCCGAGCGCGTGGATTCACTTCCTTTAGGTCGTGAATGAGCTGGGCAAGGTCCTCAATGGAGTAGATGTCATGGTGCGGAGGTGGGCTGATGAGCTGCACCCCTGGAGTCGTATGACGCAGGCGAGCGATCAGACGATTCACCTTTTGCGCAGGCAACTGACCACCTTCCCCGGGCTTGGCACCTTGGGCCATTTTGATCTCAAGTTCCCAAGCGTTCGCCAGATATTCAGCCGTCACGCCAAAGCGTCCGCTGGCGATCTGCTTGATCTTGCTATTCGCCCAGTCACCATTTTCAAAAGGCTTGAAGCGACGAGGATCTTCGCCGCCCTCACCGGAATCCGACTTGCCACCAATGCGGTTCATGGCAATGGCCAGCGCTTCATGCGCTTCGGGAGAAATAGCACCCAACGACATCGCTGCCGTCGTGAAACGGACGCGGATATCTTCGATGGATTCCACCTCGTCGATTGGGATTGGACCGTCGGAGCTCGGC
>CAZCAL010000141.1:3721-9861 GCA_964496625.1 uncultured Verrucomicrobiaceae bacterium
TCAGAGCGACGGGCGTATTCTCCAACTGTGTAGAGACATACTTCTTGTAGTCGTCCGCAGCCGCAGACTTCACAAAGGTGTGGAAGTTCTTGATGACGGGGCCAGTGACCGCGTGCATCTCCCCATCACGACGTGGGCGGTAATATCCAGGATCTCCCAGATCCACGGGGCCAGCATCACCAGCGTCTGGCACGGCAGGCTTGAAGCCAAGTTCATGGCGAGCCATCGCTTCCGCTGCGATTTCTGCAAAGCCGACGCCGCTGATCTGGCTGGCAGTGCCAACGAACGCGTAGTCCATCACCTCGCGACCAATCCCAACCGCTTCGAAGATCTGCGCACCGGTGTAGCTGCTAAGCACTGATATACCCATTTTGCTCATGATCTTCAGCACGCCCTTTTCCAAGCCCTTGCGGAAATTCGTCAGGCACTTCGCAAAATCAAAGTCTGTCAGCAGCGGTTTGCGGCTGGTCTTATCCGACTCAAGAGATTCCTGGATCGTGTCGAAGGCAATGTAAGGGCAAATGGCAGACGCGCCAAAACCAAACAAGCAGGACATCTGATGCGTATCCCGCGCCTCACCAGTATCGACGACGATGCTGAGGCGCATACGCACCTTCTTACGATTGAGGTGGTGATGCACCGCACCTGTCGCCAGTAGGGCCGGCACTGCGGCACGTTCATGGTCCACAGCACGATCACTGAGGATCAGAATGCGGATCTCGTCCTTCACGGCCTGCTGTGCCTCACTGCACAGACGATCCAGCGCCTTCTTCATGCCCTCTGGACCTTCTGCGACGGGCCAAGTTGTATCCAGAACGCGATGAGGGAAATCGGCAAGTCCCTTGATCGTTTCCAACTCGTTTTCGAAAAGAATCGGTGAGCGTAGATGCACGACGTTGGCGTGTGCGGGAGTCTCACCCAGCCAGTTACGCTGCCAGCCGAGCACCACATCGAGGCTCATGACGGCGCGTTCGCGGATTGGATCGATCGGCGGATTTGTGACCTGAGCAAATAATTGCTTAAAGTAACTACTCAGCAACCGTGGTCGAGTGGACAGGACGGAGAGAGCGACGTCGTCACCCATCGAATACACTGGGTCTTCGCCTTTGATCACCAGCGGCACCAAGGCCATATCGATCTCTTCCTTGGTCATCCCAAAGGCGGCCTGCCGCTGCGATAGCCCGAGCACATCAAGTTCCTCCTTCGGCGCTTGAGGTGCCTCCAGGGTCATTTCACGGCGGTTATCTTTCAACCAGTCGCCATAGGGTTGACGTGCAGCCAGTTCCGTCTTGATCTCGTCATTGAAGCGGATTTTCCCGCGGAGCAAGTCGATCTCCAGGATCTCCCCTGGTCCTAGGCGACCTTTGCGGATCACGCGTGAGTCATCCAGTCTGATAATCCCAACCTCAGAGCCGAGAGCGAAGACGCCATCGTCTGTCAGCTTCCAACGACTCGGGCGTAAACCATTGCGATCAAGGCCAGCGGTCACTTTGAGCCCGTCGGTCATGACGAGTGCAGCAGGGCCATCCCAGGGCTCGCTGAAGCACTCATGGTATTCATAAAAGGCGCGCAGTTCTGGCGAGGTCGCCGGATCGATGCCGTAGGCACTCGGCACCAGCATCGCCATCGCATGGGTGATATCGCGACCACTCAGAACTAAAAGTTCTAAGGCTTGGTCAAGGCTTGCCGAGTCGGAACTGTTCGCATCGACCAGATCATTCAGTAGCCATTCTTCATTGCCCCAGAGTTCGTTTTCAAAATCGCTGGCTCGGCTATTCAACCAATTGCGATTCCCACGGAGAGTATTAATTTCACCATTATGGGCCAGCATCCGGAAGGGATGGCTCAGCGCCCAAGTCGGAAAAGTATTGGTGCTAAAGCGCTGATGGAATAGCGCCATCGAGGTCTCGTAGTCGTCGCTCTGGAGGTCGGTGTAAAACTTCTCCAGCGATGACGGAAGCAGCAGCGCCTTATAGACAATGGTGCGGTGCGACATGGAGGCGATGTAAAAATCCGCCAATTTTGCCTCGCGGGCCTTTACCCGCAATTCGCGGCGGACAAGGTAAAGGACTCGCTCATATGCATTGTCATCCATCTCTTCAGGACGCTCGACAAAAAGGTGCTGGATGCAAGGCAGTGTCCGGCGGGCTTTTTCACCCAGTTCGTTGGGATTCACCGGCACATCACGCCACCCGAGAACCTTGATCTTCCTATTCCGCAGCACACCCTCCGCAACCAATTGAATCTTCAGTCGCTCAGACTGGTCTGTTGGAAGGAAAAACACTCCAACGCCTAGATCGAGAGGATGCCCGATGGCGTGGCCCATTTTTTCCACCTCTGGGATCAAAATTTTATGTGGAATCTGGGTCAGGACCCCTGCTCCGTCGCCCGTCACACGGTCCGCATCGACAGCACCTCGGTGCTGTACGCTGCACACACCACAGATCGCCATATCAAGAATTTCTCGACTCCGTTTACCATGGATATTCGCTACAAAGCCCACGCCACAGGCGTCGCGCTCGGCGTCCATGCGATGTAGTGTTCCTTCGTTCGGTATGTCCAGGTCGTAATACGGGTATTTCATGAGGCAGTAAACCCCGCTCCTTGCGACTGCCGCTCGGATGCGGGGGAGGGCAAGGATGGCGAGGTCTAGCCAATTGGCAAGCAGCTAGAATGCCACGAAAAAGTAATTTTCCGCCCAATCGAGGATCAGCCATTCACTAACCCGGACTCGTGAGGCTCAAAAACGATTTTCCCACAGTCCGCCAGACCCGACTGCCGCCTGCAGCGCCATTCCCAGCGTGGACGTCCCACATTGAATGGCTCCAGGTTGCCTTCCAGCGTCCTGGTATGTCCGACCATGGTCGCTCCTTCCTCAATACTAACAGCGCGCGCCGTCACCGTCCCCGTCAGAACAGCATTTGCCAGAAGCGTCACCGTGCCGTCACACACAAAATCTCCCGTCACATCACCTGCGATGATAATCTCTGCAGCCCGCACCTCTTGGAGGAACTGAACCTCGCACAAGGGCGCTACCGTCAAGCGGCGGCACAGCACTGGCTCAGCGATGATCGTGCTGGCATCGATCAACTTCTCCTCTTCCAGGAGCGCCGGTGCCCGCCTCACATCGACCACGCAGCGCGCCATTTTCTTGAGACACACCGGACAAGTCGGGGTCGTGCAGTCCCCGGCCGTTGCAACAACAAACAAGAAGTCGCTCTTTTCGGGCGGCAGCCCGCTCAATGTTGCATCCAGTCCAACAGCATCGACAAGTTCGATGCGAAGTTCACCCGCCCGCTGCACCGCTGCCCGCGTGCTACCACCTGGAGCGATCAACACCCCACGTGCATTACGCGCTGTGCGTACTTCATTTGCGAAGCGTTCTACTAACTCCGGAGTCGCCCCCCATTCATTCCAGGCAGCCACCTTGACGAGCACGCGCCCCGCATGAGGAGTACCGGGAGACTGGATCATGCCAAAAACCACGGAACCATCAATGAGCACTCGTGATCCCGCCAGTTCACAGCCTCCATTCGCCGCAAGTGCTCTCGCCAATTCCACTAGCCGCAGCCAATCCAAGCTCGCAATCAAGTCTGCTGACCAACGGTCAGCGACGGAAGTCGCGACTCCGCCGGACCGGGAAATCCCCGCTTCATGAAGGGCTTGAAATGGTTCAAACATTTGAAAAGCGAAGATTAATTCGATTTTTCAAAATTAGCAAGCATCTACCGTATTTACCAGAATAAACCTAGCGCCTCTTGAGGATGATCCTACCAGAAAAAGGACGGTGCTGTAGGGATTGCGCGTGGCTACAGATTGCCTTCAAAAATGTTCTTCGTCAGACCTGGCTGGACATTGATGACCTTGCCTCGCGTGCCCTCAAACACGTTGTCACGAATCACATTGCCTTCATTGAGTCCAGGTTGCTTGCACCATTGCCAGAGATGGATGCCCGTTCCGCAGTCCAGAAAATCATTGCCTACGACCTGACAATCGTTCGCATCATTGAGTTCCACGCCAACGCCGCAGCGCGCGATGTGATTGTGGGTCACCGAGCTCTTTACGGTGAAATGATCCAAATCTACAGCCTCGTCTGTGGTGTCCATGATCGTGGTATCCGTAATGACGGCGCCTTCCACAGAATAGAGGGCAATGCCGCGACCATGGCAGTTCTGGATGACGCAGCGCGTCACTTTCACCTCCTTCACCCGTGGCCCCGTCGGCCCATTTTCGTAACTGTAGGGACCGCTGGCAAAGACACCACACAACTGCACATGCCCCCGGATGGCCGCATCCCCATCCACCTTGCCACCATCGAGTGTCAACTTTTCAATCACCACATCCTCGCAGGTGCCACGGATCTCGATCAAATTGGGCGCCTGAGCATCCCGCATCAACGTCGCTGCCGGGATCGGATACTTCAACGGCTCGCGCAGGATGACGATGCCTGGCCTCACCGATTCAACCACCGCAGTGAAGGAATTTTTGGGCTTGCCGGTGAAAGCGACCAATTCACCCGATGCAGCGATCTCTAACAACATCCCTGCTTCGATGTGCTGCTGGCGACTCGTGGGGATTTCTTTCCCGCCGACCTCCACCGCGATTTTCGTTTCACCAAAGGCCGCCGGAGGCAGTTTAAGAATGCAACTCTCTACATCCAACCCAATCAGCCTCAATCGCTTTGCATCTTTGATCACTAGGCTCTTGCGGATCTCGTGAACACCCTGCGGAATTACCACCTCCCCTCCCCCCGCTTTGATCGCATCATCGATAAACTGCTGGACCTCTACATTCGTAAGGGCGTGGGCATTGTAAGAGAAGAAAAGGAGGCAAAGACAAATCGCGCGCATAATTGAGTGATACGAGTCTCGGCGGCGAATTCACAGCCAAGTTCAATTTTTGACACAACCTCAGCACCCCAGCAAACACCGCACCTCAGACCACCGTATGACTCACCTCATGCAACGCCTTCTAACCTCCCTTTGGATGATCCTCGTTGGAACATCGTGGTCGGCCCAGAACCTGGATTTTCCGTCCACACCGCCCACCGATCCGATTGCGGCGACGAAGAGTTTTCATGTTTTGGATGGCTTTGAGATGCAGCTTATCGCCGCAGAACCATTGATCAGTGACCCCGTCGCCATCACTTATGATGCTGATGGCCGCGCCTATGTGTGTGAGATGAATGACTATCCCTACACCGACAAGATTCAGCACAAGCACGCGCAAGAGAACCCCACGGATGCCGCCATCGGCAGAGTGCGCCTGCTCACCGATACGGATGGTGACGGCGTCTTCGACAAGGCCACCGTCTTCGCCGAAGGCCTCTCTTGGCCCACCGGTGGCGCATGCTGGAAAGGCGGCATCTTTGTTACCGCTACACCTGATGTCTGGTATCTAAAAGACACCACTGGCGATGGCATTGCCGATATTCGACAAAAGATATTCACCGGATTCAAAAAACTCAACGTCCAGGCCGTGATGAACAACCCCATCTGGGGGCTGGATCACCGCATCTATGTCGCCGGTGGCAGCAATGGCGGCGAGATCCAACGCGTGTCTGGCAGCGAGAGCGTCATGCCAATTCCAAAAGACTTCAAACCTCTGCCCATCAAGCGAAACGACTTCTCCTTCGATCCCAGCACCGGCGACGTGCGCCTCGAAAGCGGTGGTGCACGTTTTGGCAATACCTTCGACGACTGGGGTAATCGCTTCCTCTGCAACATCCGCAACCCCTGCCAGCACGTCGTCCTGCCATATCGCTACCTCGAGCGGAATCCCTATCTCGTCGTCCCCAGCGCCCTAAACGACTGCGCCGAGGCTGGCGACCAACTCCCCGTTTATCGCACCAGCCCGCCGGAGCCTTGGCGTGAATTCCGCGCCAAGCGCTGGGTGCAGGAAGGCAGCACACTGCCGAAAAGTGAGCTGGTCGGCGCTGGCGTCGTCACCTCGTCCAGCGGCATCACCATCTATCGCGGCGATGCCTATACGCCGGAGTATCGCGACTTCGCCTTTGTCGCCGATGTGGCCGGCAATCTCTTCTACCGCATGAAACTCTTACCAGATGGCGTCACCTTCAAAGCCGTGCAGGTCGATGGAACCAAGAACTTCTGCACCAGCGACGACCTCTGGTTCCGCCC
>CAZCAL010000142.1:0-342 GCA_964496625.1 uncultured Verrucomicrobiaceae bacterium
ATGTTGGGAGCGTGAACGACGGGGCAATCGGCTACACGCAGCTAAACAATTCTCCCGCAACGGATCGATGGTTTAGCAGTGGCTCATTGCGACCGGAGACGCGTTTCATTCAGCCTCCAGTGTCGGATCAAAATCTGCCTCGGCGAGGCAATATGATCGTCTATGAGAATGTCACCGGCACTCAGTGCAGTGTGCGCTTATCAAATTTCAGTTGGCATGAGCTTGGGATACATGCCGTACAGATCGTTGATGCTGCTGCGGACTTGGACAACGATGGAATGCCGGATTGGTGGGAGTTGATGCAAGGGTTGAAGCACGGCAGCGGCGCAGATGCCTCTCTTG
>CAZCAL010000142.1:352-9440 GCA_964496625.1 uncultured Verrucomicrobiaceae bacterium
ACGACGGGCTAAGCAATCTGCAAGAGTTTACGCGTCGCACGTCACCCCATCTTGCAGATACCGACGGCGATGGCTTGTCTGATATGGTAGAGACTGGAACCGGCATTTGGTCCAGCCAACTAGATACAGGATCATATGCACTGCTGGCTGACAGCGATGACGATGGACTCACAGACGGTGAGGAAGTTTTGCGCAAACCGGCCCCCACCAATCCCAATCTCGCTGATACAGATGCAGATGGTCGGGACGATGAGGAGGAAGCGCGCTATCATACCGATCCGCTTGTGGGAGAGCCTGCGGCATTTGCAATGCCGGTCGTGACGGTGACTCCGCGAACCTTCGACTGGCAAATCAACGGAGTGCAGTTGCTTTGGGATCACCGACTTGGCGAACCGAACGACGGGGCCTGGGGGGACGACTATTTGGTGATTTTCGGCGTCGCAAACAATGCGACCAATAGTGAAAGTCTTCGTGTTGGATTGCGAGTCAACGATGGTAAAATGACGCACTTTTTCTACTCGAGTGCAGAAGGTGCATTCTCCGGCCCTAGCGAACCAGGTTTTGATATTTGGGAGAGCGATTGGAGTCAACCTCCGGCAGATATAAGCGGCTCACTGGGCTTCAGCGGATACGGGCAGGACTTGTCGGATCGGTTGAGTTTCCGAGTGACTGGCAGCAGTCCAGGTGGCGCGGGGGCTTGGACGATAACTTACAGCATCGTCAATCAAGACACTGCTCAAACGGTGGTTACGCGGACTTTCAGCAATTGCACGTTGGCACCCAATGTTCACAACGGGACGGTGGCCTGGCAAGACGATTCCTATCCTCCGGTGTCTGACCGGTTGGCGATGAATGTCCACGCAGGCGTCAGCCTGTTTTTCAGCAGCACTCCACTTGAGAGTAGTCAGGCATTTTTTGCCATCAAAGATACCGATGAGGACGGGATGCCAGATGTCTGGGAGGACGCCAACGGGCTCAATAAAAACAGCTCAGCAGATGCATTGTTGGATGGCGACTCAGATAGTTTGAGCAACGTCCGGGAATTTCTCGTCGGCACGGATCCCCAAGATCGGGATACGGACAATGACTTTGCACCCGATGGCGTAGAAGTGAGCGCAGGAAGCGATCCATTGCTCGCAAACAGCCTGCCGTCTTATTGGAACGGTGCACCTTCTGGACTCGTTGGGGAGGACTTCAATGGCAATGGAATGGCAGACGCTTGGGAGGTTCTGCATGGCGGATTTTCACTGCTGGCTTCGGCTGATGACGACTTGGATGGTGTCAGTAATTTCGATGAGGCGATCGCAGGCACAGACCCCCTCGATCCACAGTCGCGATTGTGGAGTGCGACTCTCACTGCGGGTGCAGATTTGACCTTATGCTGGCCTGCTTTGACGGGTAAAGGAGAGGTTCTGCTTGAAAACAACGCGCTAGGTAGCACTGGGTGGCTACCTGCCATTGGAACATTGACCACCGTCGGTAACGAGCGCCGGATGTTGCTAAGTGGGGTCCTGTCATCGGGTGCGGAGCGGAGATTTTATCGTGTATCGGTTAGCGATTTGGACAGTGACATGGATGGGGTGAGCGATTGGACGGAGAAGATGGTGTTGGGGTCAGATCCGAATGTCGCCTCCAGCATCCAGAGCAGCCAGCCGGTGGATCTAAACTCGGATGGCTATGTTGATGGAAGCTTGAGCGGTGACTACGTTAGCCTGTTGGCATCCCTGCACGGTGGTGCACCAGTGGGCGGATTCGCGGTCGGTAATGGTGTGGCAACAGGGCAGGGAATTTCGCGTACTCAAGCTTCTCGCTTCCTGATGCAGGCCACCTTCGGGCCGACTTTGGAGGACATTGACGCAGTGCGGCAGTTCGGATTTGAAGGTTGGATTGATGATCAGTTCACGAAGAGTCCAACATTACACTCCGACTACATACAAAGCATTCAGGATGATTTACTGGGGCAGCGGGCTGACCTGAAATACTCCTACAACAGCTCAGACAACTTCATCAATGGCAACAACATGATGACCACCTTTGCGCGCGCAGCCATCGGTGGCGATGACCAACTTCGGCAGCGTGTTGCCTTTGCGTTGAGTCAGATTTTGGTGGCTTCTCGGCGCGATGCAAATTTGGAAAATAGGCCCATCGGCATGGCAGATTTTTATGATATCTTCGTGCGTAACGCTTTCGGCAATTACCTTCAGGTGCTCCGAGAGGTAACCTTGCATCCCGTCATGGGGCGATATCTCAGCCACGTGGGCAATCAAAAAGCACGGCCTGAGATCAATCAGTATCCTGACGAAAACTATGCTCGCGAGGTGATGCAGCTCTTTACCATCGGCTTGTGGCAATTGAACCCAGACGGCACAAGGAAGGTCAATGGCAGCGGGCAACATATACCGACGTATTCAAACGCCGAAATTACCCAGATGGCACGAGTGCTCACGGGCTTGTGGTTCGGGGGGCACAATTGGGGGCAGGGTGGATGGTCTGACCCGGATCTGAAGACGCCGATGACCATGCACTCCGAGTACCATGACTTTGGCAGCAAGACTCTGGTCGGTGGCTACCCGATTCCTTCTCGTGCGGCGACTACAGAGAATGCTCTCCGTGATATCGATGATGCTATTCGGCATCTGTTTGAACATCCAAATACGGGGCCATTCGTCGGACGGCAACTGATTCAATTCTTGGTCACTGATAATCCGTCATCAGCGTATGTGCAGCGCGTTGCTGGAGTATTTGCCGACAATGGCAGCGGGGTGCGTGGGGACCTTGGGGCGGTGGTCAAAGCCATTTTACTTGATGACGAGGCCCGCAACCCTGCAACGTCGCAGCGTAAGGACTTCGGGCGATTGAAGGAACCAGTCATCCGCACGATGGCGATGGCACGGGCATTCGGCATGAAGGCGGTGCCGGAGTTGCTTTGGTGGGATTGGAGCACCTTTTACGATGCGGCTAGGCAAGAGCCGACTCGTTCGCCCAGCGTCTTCAATTTTTATCGGCCTGATCATCGTCCTCCTGGTCTCATGACGCAGAACGATCTAGCTGGCCCGGTGTTCCAGATTACCGATAGTTATTCGGCCATTGCCTTTCCCAATCATCTTTGGTCAATGCTGCAGGAGGGATTTAATGTCTGGCGAACCTACAGCTTTCCACTGGACCTTAGCCGTGAGGTTGCGTTAGCATCAGACCCCGAACGTTTGGTCGACCATCTCAACCTGATGCTTTGTGCAGGATCTATGCGTGCCTCAACTCGTTCAATCATTCTCTCCAATGTTAGCCAAATACCAGCGACAGATCGCGCTGCGAGAGCTCGTGTGGCGGCGTATCTTGCGTTAATGTCCCCCGAAGGAGCTGTGATGAAATGAGCCAATCTGAAATCATGTCATCTATCAAAACATCTCGCCGACGGTTCATGGGCCAGGCCTCATGCGCAGCTATCAGCGGCGTGTCGGCACTGAATGCACTGCTGAATTTGAAGCTCGCAGGGCAGGCGGCAGCGGCAGGATCACCACCTAATCGCAGGACCTTAGTCTGCGTCTTTCTCAATGGCGGCTGCGATTCATTCAACTGGCTAGTTCCTCGCGATGCACCTCGCCACAGCGTTTACAGCACTTCACGGGGAAACTTGGCACTAGCGGCTGGTGACCTCTTGACGTTGAACCAAGACGGCGGCGATGGCCAACTCTATGGGATTCATCCGTCGTGTGAGGGTTTCCAAGAGCTGTTCAATGGCCTCGGTGGTGACACTGCAAAAAGACGTGCCGCATTTGTATCGAATATTGGCACATTGATTCAGCCTGTCACAAAGGCGCAGTATCTTGCCGAGAGTGTACCGCTGCCGCGCGCCTTGTATTCTCACGCGGATCAGATCGATCAATGGCAAACGTCTGTTCCGCAAGGCTTGACGCAGCTTAGTGGTTGGGGCGGGCGTGCTGCGGACATCTTGCACAGCACTGCCAACAGCGGTCAAACGTCGATGAGCATCTCGCTGTCCGGAAACAATCTCTTTCAAGTTGGCAACAGCACACAGCAGTTCGTTATCACCTCGGATGGGGCGTTGACTCTCACTGGGCAGCAATCCGATCCCGGCGGTGATCCGAACAATCCCTTGCGACTGAAAAATCAGGCTAGTCGCAGCGTCATCGAGCAGCAGTACTCGAACCTTATCCAGGACTCCTATGCCCAATTGAGCAAGTCTAGCCTCGATATGCAGGAGTACTTTCTGCAGCAGTTTACCGCGTATGACGACAGTGCGGTTGCCTCTTATTTTCCTTCGAACAATTGGCTGGCGCAGCAGTTCCGGGCGGCGCTGAAGACCATCGTGCTGCGGGAACAGCTCGGATTGACTCGGCAGACCTTGTTTATCAGTTTCGGCGGTTGGGATCATCATGGCGAACTGCTCGAGGCACAGTCAGGAATGCTAGCCTTTCTTGATACCGCTCTGAGTGGATTTCAAAAGGCGCTGGACTATCTGGGGACGCAACCTGCCACGGCAGGTATCCAAGACTCAGTCATGACTTACACTGCCTCTGACTTTGGCCGGACGCTGCGCAGCAATGGCAGAGGGACGGATCATGCCTGGGGTGGCAATGCTCTGGTGCTTGGCGGTCCGGTGCAGGGTGGACGTATCTATGGGACCTTCCCAGATCAGTCCCTGGATGGAGGAAATGATACGGGGTATGGTGGTCGAATGATCCCCACGACTTCAGTGGATCAGTTCTTTGCGGAGATGTTGCGGTGGTTCGGCGTGTCGGCTGGTGATACGTCATACGTTTTGCCGAACATCAATCACTTCTATACCCCAGGGGCAGGATCTCTTCCGTTGGGTTTTCTGCGGGCCGGGACTTGGGTATAAAGGATGACTTCAGCATGGCCTCCGGACTTCCTCCCAGCCTTAGCCAAAAGCGGTTCTACACGACCATTGTGTTGCCTCTGCTGCTCTGCGCCCTCTTGGTCAGCGTCCTAGTTTGGCGCATTTTGACACCCCAAGCTCGGACTGAGGCTGCTCCCGAGCCGGACCTCGATCCGGCGGCAGGTGTTCATCCGTCAGCTGTGATAATGCCGCCGAGTGAACAAGGTGTGGAGCGCCTAGCACAAAAAAGCGTGGGTTTGGTTATTCTCGAGCGGTACGCAAACCCCTCGCAGACCCCTGAGGCGGATCTGAAGGACATGGCGCATGCTCTGGAAAATTACGCGCTACTGGTGAAGGGGGAAAACCCGTTGCCATTAGGTTCCAACCAAGAGATCGCTACGGCCTTTCGAGGTGGAAATGCGATGAATCTGATGTTTCTCAATCCCGACCACCAAGCGTTTGGATTGGATGGTCAACTAGTGGATCGATGGGGCTCGCCACTTTTTTTTCATGTGGAATCGCGTGATCAGATCGATATCCGCAGTGCCGGCCCCGACAAAGTGATGTGGAATGCAGACGACATCCAACGCCACTACGACGGCTCATTCCTGACTGGAGAGGCGCTAAATCCACCGAGCCTCCATCAGGAGAAAAAGCGTCGCTGAAAGCGAGAATCAAACCTCACGTCAGAACGAATTGAGAATCTTCGCCGATGGAGTGATGGAGGATTAGCAAAACCTCATGGCGCGAGGTTATAGTTCTACTCCTTCGATTCCTTGGCGTAGGTTTCGTACGCCTCAGCGATCTTGGCAGACTTTTCATCGCCTTTGTGGAAGATGAAACGATGGCGCAGTTTGAGTGGAGAGCCGGGTTTGATCTCTTGGGCACCATCGGGAGCGTTGGGATCAAGGCTGTGCGTGCCAAACGGATTGGCGGTAAATAGGCCGTAAGTGCGGGCGTGCCAGTAAGTCGGGTGGCGGAAGGATGCGGGGTGATTCAGCATGGCGACGCCAAGGTTCTCTCCTTCCACGGGGCCATGGTAGTCGCACCAGTTGGAGCGCACGCCCCAAGTGTCTTTGTCCGTCTTACCTTCAGCGTTGATCAATTGGCCACCCAATTTGGTGTCCACTGCCATGCTGGTGGGAACGCGGATGCTTAAGCCGGCGTCCTTCTTATCCGCAGCAACTACTGGACCTTCACTGGCGATGAGGTCGATATCGACATCGATGGTGCGCGTGTCAGCGTCAGCGCGGAAGATCATGCGACGGTGTTCTTCCAGCAACTTTTTGCCGGCTGCATCGACATAATCAATCACGACAGCGATGGTGGCGGAGTCACCGTCGGCCTTGAGTTCGGTAAATTCGCGATGGACCTGGGCACCGAGGGCTGCGAGTCTCTCCTTAGCTTTGTCTGCATTTTTACCTTTGAGCATCTCCTCAAACGTGGCCTTCTCCGCCCAGGAATCGAAGCCTGCGATGTCTTCTTCACCGAAGCAGAGCCCGCGATGGTGGGGGTGATCGTGCTGCTCCCCTTCGACAGTCTGCATGGGGTAGGCACGGGTCATCGACTTTCCTGTTGGTCCATAAATGGGCCAAAGATAGGGCTTGTTGCTTCCTTCACCGTTGGTGACGTATTCGGCGAAGATCTTTCCATCCACCTTAACGACAGCGCCCGCAGGAGATTTTTCGACCGTCAATCCGGCTGCAGAAGAAAACGGAACTCCAAGGGTGAGGCAGGCTAGAAAAGATAAAACGATTTTCATAGTGGATGGTAGAGACCATCATAAACGACAGGTCAGCCAGAGATTCTTCACCGATGTTCGCGGATTCTTTGAAGGGCGAGCTGTCTTGCGGTCGTTGAAAAGGCTCATGAAAGCTTTGACCTTGTTGTTTTTGTCGATGGCGCTGATTGGATCCAGCACCAAGATTTCCTGTGCAGAGGAAGCTGGTCGCCCCAATGTTTTGTTCGTGATTTTTGATGATTGGGGTTGGCAGCACGCTGGTGCGTATGGATGCAATTGGGTCAAGACGCCAAACTTTGATCGGGTTGCGAAGGAGGGGATTCTTTTCAAGAACGCCTTCACCAGCAATCCCAAGTGCAGTCCTTGCCGTGCGACGATTCTGACGGGGAGAAATTCCTGGCAGTTGGAGGAGGCAAGCTGCCATGGTGGCTACTTCCCAGCAAAGTTTGCCGTTTATCCTGATATTCTGGAAAAGGCTGGATATGTGGTGGGACTGACTGGTAAAGGCTGGGGCCCCGGTGACTATAAAACGACGGGGTTCCCCAGGAATCCTGCGGGTCCAAGTTTTGACACACTGAAGAACGAGCCACCAGCGAAGGGGATCAATCATTTGAATTACTCAGGTAATTTCGGGGAATTCATGGCACAACGGGACAAGAAAAAGCCGTTCTGTTTTTGGATGGGGTTTACAGAGCCACATCGCAGTTACGAGGAAGGGTCCGGTGTGCGGTTGGGCAAGAAACTCGGCGACGTGGTGGTGCCAGGTTATTTGCCGGACAATGAAATTGTGCGTGGTGACATGGCGGACTACGCCATTGAGGTGGAGTGGGCGGATAGCCACATCGGCAAAGCCTTGGCGATTCTGGAGGCGGCCGGGGAACTTGAAAACACCTTGGTCATCGTCACCTCTGACCACGGCATGCCTTTCCCTCGCGTCAAAGGCCAGATCTATGAAGACGGCTTTCACTTGCCCCTTGCGATGCGCTGGGGGAAGGGGATTAAGCCAGGCCGAGTCGTGGAGGATTTCATCAACGTCCGCGATTTTGCGCCGACTTATCTGGAACTTGCGGGGCTACAGCCGCACGAGCAAATGACGGGGCGCAGTCTTGTGCCTCTCCTGAAATCGGAGGCCTCAGGCTGGGTGGAAGAGGACCGCAAGGTGATGTTGGTGGGTAAGGAACGCCATGACATTGGCCGTCCCAATGACTGGGGCTATCCAGTACGTGCGATTCGGACCACTGAATTTTTCTACAGTCACAACTACAACCCTGAACGTTGGCCAGCGGGTAATCCTGAGACAGACTTTGGCAACTGTGATCCCAGCCCCACGAAAGAGTGGCTAAAGAAGGAGCACGGTCCCTTTTACGACATGGCATTCGGTTACAGGCCCGAGGAAGAGCTTTATGATTTGAAATCTGATCCGCAGTGTCTCAAGAATCTCGCTGCTATTCCGATGTTTGCGGACATCGTTAAATCGTTGCGCTCCCGTTTAGATTCTATGTTGGTGAAAGAGAAGGATCCACGTGCTTTGGGCAATGGTGCCATTTTCGACACCTATCAGTATCTTGGAAGCCGAAAGAAAGGTTACGAGACATGGGAAGCTGCCCAAAGAGGCCAACTGCCAGAAGTGAAGCCCAAGAAATTGAAAAAAAAATAGGGCGAAAAGCGCCTGGATCGTTGAATTTTGGGCGGCTTGGGCTTCTGGGGTGTCGTTTTTTTGAAAATTGCGGCACAGAACGAAATATGTCCTTTATAATTTAGCAAAACTGATTTTCATTATTGCGAAAATTAATCAGGAGGCTGGATTCCTTTTTATGGTTATTGTAATTTCTTGTTGCATTACCCTCTGTATCCATTAAAATTATCACAGTTCACGATTTTTAAACAACGTCATCTTTACCCATCACCTCTATGAACAACGGCAACGGCACTCAAGCAAAGGATCACGCGAAGCTGGCGGATTTCATTCTGTTCAGTCAGCGCGAATTCTTGCTCAATCTTTCTCGTGAGCTAAATCGTGACAACATCTCGTTCGCGCAATTTTTCCTCCTCAGTTACCTCTCGACGTCCCGTGAACTGACGATGACGGACATTGCCCGCAAGATGGGGCATTCGACTGCTGCAGCGACCGGTCTTGTGGATCGCCTTGAAAAGCTTGGTTACATGGAGCGGACTCACGCTGTGGATGACCGTCGCAAGGTTCTGGTTCGGATCACTTCCCGTGGCGTTGACCTTGTTGCGCGTCTTCGTGATGAACTGCAGAATCAAATCGCTGACGCTATGAATGAAGCTGATGCAAGTGATGTGGCCTCCTTTATGACGTCTTATCGTGCCTTGGACGATGCAGCGGCGGTGAAGTAAGTTTCTGTTCTGGTGTGGCACCGGACATAGCAGGGCGCACGGATTTTCTCCGTGCGCCCTTTTCTTTTTTGGGGCATGAATACGGCATGGAATTTGATCGATTGAGGGAGTTGCCCGGCATTACCCAC
>CAZCAL010000142.1:9450-9859 GCA_964496625.1 uncultured Verrucomicrobiaceae bacterium
GGTCAATGTGGACGGGGATCGGGATGAGGTGCTGCGACGCCTCTGGCCATCGCATTCGGAGGAAATAGAGAGATTAGGGTTCTCTCCGGGATCGCTGCATCTGGCTGAACAGGTGCATGGCGCAGGTGTGGCTATCGTTAACAATGCTGCAGCTGCGGGTGGTCCGATGCCAGACGTGGATGGAATGGTCTCGACTCGACGTGGGGTTTTGCTGGGAATTTACGTGGCAGATTGCTGTGCAGTCTATTTGGTCGATCCAGTTTCCGGTGCGATAGGTCTCGTGCATTCGGGGAAAAAGGGCTCTGAGTTGGGCATCACTGGCATTGCCATTCAAAAAATGCAGGAACACTTTGGGGCGAAGGTGGAGGATATTCGCGTCCAGCTCAGCCCGTGCATTCGCCCCCCTGCC
>CAZCAL010000143.1:0-7578 GCA_964496625.1 uncultured Verrucomicrobiaceae bacterium
CTCGATGCGGATATTGTCCACCGCAGAGTGATCCGAGGTCGGCGCCGTGATCCCGACCAGCACCCCATCTTTCACGACGCTGGAACTCTTGTAGTGCCCCCAACGAGGGCCAAAAGCATTGGTGGAAAAGTCATCGGAAAAGATGACCCGAGAGAAGTCAGCCGCAGCCGCGGCAGAGGACAAAAGAGAGACAACCAAAAGAGGCAGGATGGATTTCATGAGGCAGGTAGAACGCCAGGGACGCCCCAGCATTTCACGCACTGCAAAAACGTCTCTGCAACATCCGGCAAAAGTCCCTCGTTCAGTCGCAGTCCACGATACTCTCCATCCCATGCGCCCACTTCTGTCCTTCCTCATCTTTGTCAGCCTCGCCGCCGCCCAGCAACCCGCCGCGCCCCAACCCCCCCCACCACCCGCCTATACGGATCCCGCCACCGCAGGGGAGGACTTTGTCATTCAGGGGGAATACACCGGCACCCTCAAAGACAAGGCCTACGGCGTGCAAATTTGGGCACAAGGCGATGGAAAATTTGAAGCCGTCAGCTACCCAGGCGGCCTCCCCGGCGCAGGTTGGGACGGAGATCGCGAAAAAGTGACCCGCACACCCGGCGCGCGCGCGGAAGGCAGCAAAACTGCTCATTTTGAAGCCGCCGATGGCTCGATCTCTGCCGAAGCAGACGGCCAGACGATCCTCGTCACCAATGCAGACGGTGTGCGTGTCATGGAACTCAATCGTGAGAACCGCGTCTCCCCTTCAATGGGTGAAGCCCCACCCGCCGGAGCCGTAGTTTTGTATGATGGCAAAGGCATCAACGGCTTCCCCAATTCCAAGATCGATCCGCAGTACAACGCCCTCAAGGAAGGGATCATGAGCAATGAGACCTTTGGCGATTGCCACCTCCACATCGAGTTCCTCCTCCCCTTCGTGCCCGCGGGTCGCGGCCAGGGTCGCGGTAACAGTGGCCTCTATCTCCAGGGTCGATACGAAGTCCAGATGCTCGATAGCTTTGCCCTGGAGGGTAAGGACAACGAATGCGGCGGCCTCTACAAAACCGCCGCGCCGAAGGTCAATATGTGCCTTCCCCCACTCGTCTGGCAGACCTACGACATCGACTTCACCGCCGCCAAGTACGATGCCGACGGGAAAAAGACCACCAACGCCAAGCTGACCGTCCTCCACAACGGCACCACCATTCACGAAAACCAAGAGATCCCCACCGTCACCGGCGGAGCCAAACTCAAGGAAGAAGCCAAACCAGGCCCGGTCTTTTTGCAAGATCACCATAACCCAGTCCGCTACCGCAATATCTGGGTTGTGAGGAAGTGAGTGATCAGTGCTTCGAATCGAGCCGGGGCATTGCGCTTGCCTCGCCATGCTCCGCAATCCCTTGAAGAGGGCGCGCCAAAGCAGTCCCCGCTCTCTGAGAGTTGATCTTGCCCTGCTACCGTACAGCTCCTCTACAATCCCTTATATCCCGGGTGCAACCTTGCGATGCCGTGTCATGATGAGCGCAAATGATGCGCTTGTTCAGAGGTCGCTGGCGGTGGGTTGGGCGGGGCTTTGCTTTTGCCTTCGCTGCGGTATTGCTTGGCTGGTGGGTGCTGCCTTGGCTGGTGGATTTGCCGCCGGACCTATTGCAATCGCCGGAGACTTCTACGCGCTTCTTGGCTCGCGATGGATCTCCGCTGCGGCATCTCCTGGCGGCAGATGGGACTCGGCGGCAGGAGGAGGTGTCTTTGGCAGAGATGCCGCGATCTCTTTGGCAGGCGGTTTTAGCAGCGGAGGACAGGCGATTCTACCAGCATGGCGGCGTAGATCTGATGGCTGTGGCTCGGGCGCTGCGTGACAATGCACAGTCAGGCAGGGTGGTCTCGGGGGCATCGACGCTGCATCAGCAGTTAATTAAAATCTCCACTAGTCCACGACGCCCGCGCACACTCGGGACGAAGCTCATCGAGTTTCTCCAGGCGCGGCGGTTGGGCATGACGTGGACCCATGATCAGGTCCTAGCGGCGTGGTTAAATCGTGCACCTTTTGGCAATCTAATGACGGGCTGCGCGGCTGCTTCGGCAGGATACTTCAACAAACCTGTCGGCGATCTGACCCCGGCAGAGTGCGCCTTGATCGCGGCGCTGCCGCAGGCACCAGGCAGGATGAACCCGTTCCGCGACTTAGAATCGGTGCTGCCACGCCAACGGCGCATCCTACAGGCGATGGAGGACCTTGGATGGCTGACTGCGGACGAAGTCCGAATCGCACGAGCACAACCCATCGTGCTCCAGCGATTCAACGGCGGATTCGATGCGCCTCACGCCGTTGATCTGGTGCGGGGCCAGCGTGCAAAAGACGAGCCAGCGCCAGCAGTGGTCACCACCACGATCGATGCCACGCTGCAAGCTCAGGTGGAGGAGTTGGTGCGCAATCGTTTGGAGGGCCTCAAGGAACGCCACGTCACCCAGGCAGCAGCGGTGGTGATTGACAACGCTACTGGCGAGGTCCTGGCGCTGGCAGGATCTCGTGATTTTTTCTCCCCTGATGGTGGCCAGATCAACGGGGCTTGGGCACCCCACTCGCCAGGTTCTGCGGTGAAGCCGTTCACTTACTTACTGGCTTTCCAGAGGGGCCTCACACCGGCTTCGATCATCGCAGATCTGCCGATTGAATTTCAGACCAGCACTGGGATCTACCGCCCCGAAAATTATGACCACCATCTTTACGGACCCGTCACCCTGCGCATGGCTCTGGGAAACTCTCTCAACATTTCAGCGGTGCGGGTGCTGGAGCAGAGCGGCGGACCGGAACGACTGCTTGATACGCTGCGTCACCTGGGGCTTACGACCCTGACGGAGGATGCGGAGCACTACGGTCTGGGACTCACCATCGGCAATGCTCCAGTGCGATTGCTGGAACTGGCAAACGCCTACGCATGCATCGCGCGCCGGGGAGTCTTCAAGACATGGACTTTGCTACATGGCCAGCCCACAACGGAGGGACAGCGCCTTTTTGATGAAGCCACCTGCCACCTCATTGCAGACATCCTGCATGACAATCAGGCCCGACTCCTGAACTTCGGCCAACACTCCGTCCTGCGACTTCCCTTTCCTGTCGCTGTCAAAACGGGAACGAGTTCTTCGTATCGCGACAACTGGACCCTGGGCTTCACGCCCGAGTTCACCGTGGGCGTTTGGGCCGGAAACTTTGACAACACTCCCATGCAGGATGTCTCTGGTGTCACGGGCGCAGGCCCAATTTTTCGCGACATCATGCTGCATCTTCATGATCGTTTTGGCACCCAGTGGTATGCAGAGCCCAAGGAGATCGTCCATGCGCGCATTGACCCACGGACTGGCAAACGCATCACCGCGCAATCTCCTCCATCGCGACTGAGCCGTGACGAAATCTTCCTGCCCGGTCGTCTCCCACCCGTAGCCGTTGCGACGGACTACGATACGCAAGGCCGGGCGCTCCTCGGGCCGGAATACGGACCTTGGCTGCGGAGCCGGGACAACTGGATGGGTGATCTGGTAGCCACACGAACCCACAGTGCCGCGCCGCGCCTGTCCATCGTGCATCCGCTCTCCGGCACGGTGATCCGCCTGGATCCGGATCTACCCGGCGGCGGGCGGCGCCTCTTGCTGGAGGCACACGGGGCCGCCGATGTCACCTGGACCTGCGAAACGCTGCCCATCATGATCGATGGTGCTCAACCAATCGCACTGCTCGCCCCTGGGACGCACATCCTCGTTGCCAGGTCCGCAGCCACTGGAGAGGTGCAGCGCACGACGATCATCGTTCATGCCGAATAGCGTGCCGGCCTCAGATGATCCGCGTCGTCTGGTCCGTGAGGCGCATGGCCTCAGGGATCTGACCCACAAAACGCGGCACTAGGCCGATGCCGGTGAAAACCTCATCCAGCTGAGCTAGCGAGACTTCCTGCGGATCATCAATCTCAAAGTAAACTAGATCGTGGTGCGAATCGATTTTGTAGCGGACCCGCGGCAGCACGTCCATCTGGTTGCGCAACTGCAGCACGGAATCCCCGTGGCGCAGGCCTTTGGCATAAACTTCGAGTTCAATCATGGCGTAAATTCCTCCACCGTCAGAGCAAAGGCTATCAGGAACGTGTGACTTCGGCGAGGGAAAAAATGCAACGCGATACAACTCCGCAGGAAACGTTATCGGCAGTTCGGTAACACCCACCACTCGACTTTTCGCAAGATTCTTGCTCCCGAATCGCTCTTGTCATTCCGATTCGTTTCACCCACACTCGACCCATGACCGTCATGCAACGTCCCTCCCGCCGCCACTTCATCGCAGGACTCGGCACCGCCATCGCCTCCACCTGGACTGAACCACTCCGCGCCGCGCCTGAGCCGGAAGAAGAAATCATTGGCCAAGGCAGTCATCGGTATCGCGTCGTCAGAGATTGGGTGACCCATGGGCAAGGGCGGAATCACCCGATTCTGAACTGCCACGAGATGGTCCAGACGAAAGACGGCCGCCTCTTTATGATCGGCGATCACTCGGACAATCAAATGCTCATCTACAAGCAGGACGGGACGATCCTCGATTCTTGGGGTGCAGGCTGGCCCGGTGGCCACGGCCTGACTCACAGCGATGAAAACGGCGAGGAGTTCCTTTTTGTGACCGACTCTGGCCTGTGGAAATCTGGCGGTGGCGGCTTCCGCCAATGTGGACGCGTCGCGAAGATCGATCTGAATGGAAAAGAGATCTTTAGCCTCAGCCACCCCATGACAGTGGGTGCCTACGAGCCCGACTGGAACTTCAATCCGACGGAGGTCGCCATCGGCCCCAATGGGGACATTTATGTGGTCGATGGCTACGGATCAAACTACGTGCTGCGCTACGATCAGCGAGGGAAGTTCATCAGCCGTTTTGGCGGTAAGGACGGAGTGCCTGTGGAGGAGCGCCTGAGCAACGCCCACGGCATCGCATTGGACTCACGCGCTGGAGTGGACAAGGCCACTCTGATCGTCACCTCGCGAGCCGACAACTGCTTCCGCCGCTTCACCCTCGACGGGAAGTGCCTCGAGACCATCGCGACTCCAGGAGCTTATGTTTGCCGCCCTGTGATCGCCGGACAAGAACTCTATGCTGGCGTGTGCTGGTCCAAGGACAAAGACGGCAAATTTGTGAAGGACCCCTCAGGCTTCGTGGTCGTCATCGATGCCGCAGGCAAAGTCATCGCTGCCCCAGGAGCCGAAGAACCCGTGTATGAAGGCGACAAACTAAAGCCGCTCCTACGCAAAGAGAACGTCTTCGATCACGGGCACGATGTCTGCGTTCTGGACAATGGCGACCTCATCGTCTGCCAATGGAACGCTCTGCAAACTTACCCCATCAAGCTGGAAAAAATCGCCTGATCCCGCCTCGTCCCCCATGCACCTGACCGACCTCACTTGGCCCGATGTGGAAGCGCTTCACCGCGATACTCCTGTCATCTTTCCCATCGCCGCGCTAGAGCAGCATGGACGGCACATGCCCGTCTTCACGGATAGTATGCTGGCAGGAGAAATCGTTCGCCGAGTGGAAGCCCAAATCGGCGAGCGCGTGCTGATTGCACCCATGCAGTGGCTGGGAAATTCCCACCATCACCTGGACTTCCCCGGCACCCTCTCCGCAGAACCACGTCTCTACATCGACCTGCTGAACGGCCTGCTGGAAAACTTCATCGCGCACGGCTTCAAGCGACTCCTGTTTTTCAACGGCCACGGCGGCAACGATATCCCCGGAAAACAGGCCGTCTTTGAGACACGGCAAAAGCATCGAGATCGAAAAGACCTGCTCCTGCTCTTCATTACCTATTGGCATCTGGACGTAAAGCCCTGGGAGACCATTCCAGCCCTCCAGCAGCGCGAGATGGGGCACGCCTGCGAATGGGAGACCTCCATGGTGCTAAGACTGCGGCCAGAATTGGTCAAGGACCACAAAAACGTGCCCGAAATTCCCTTTGGCAACCCCTTCCTCCCAGCCAATCGAGGCTGGACCATGCCGGATCGATCCGAGCCTGGCCACGTCGGCGCACCCTCCTCTGCCAGCGCCGAAAAAGGCGAGCATCTGTTCCAATGCTTCAGCGCATCTGCCGTTGAGCTGATCGAGCGAGTCATCGCTTGGGATGGAGCCTCGTGGGAGGGCTGATGCCGCTCGTACGCTCGTTCTTGTGCCAACCTTGCGTTAATCTGCGATTCCGCAGCTTTCGTTTCTCGTCGTTTGCTTCTTGACTTTCTCCCATTAAAGTTACCGTCACGCTACTGTTTCCCCGGGCCATCGCCCCCTATCATGTCCACCTCAAATCCCTCGTCCCCGACGTCCCTTCGCAACGCGGTCATCCGTCTCGCCGGCAATTCTCAAGACGGTATTCAATCCATCGGTGGTTTCCTCGCCCGTTTGGCGGGGCGGACCCAGAAGGATGTCATGACCTACATGACTATTCCTTCCACCATCTCTGGTGGCCCATCGATCTTCCAGGTTCACCTGGGTTCAGGGGAGGTTCTTGACCCTGGTGATGAATCCGACATGCTTGTGGCTTTTTACCAGCACAGCTACGATGCCCACCTCTCATCCGTCCGTGATGGTGGCATCTGCCTCTACGATTCTGGCGAAGTCACCGAATTAAAGAGCGAGCGGGGCATCAAAAACATCGGCATCCCTTTCACTCAGGCTACGATTGAAGCTCTCGGCGGTTCCGCACGTGATCGAGGCAAAAACATGTTCGTCATGGGCCTGCTCTGCGCTGTTTACCAACTGGACAAAGAAAAACTCGTCGGCATCGTTAGCCGCCAATTCGGCAAGAAAGACGAAAGCGTCCTCCGCAATGCCCTGCTGGCCTTTGACGCGGGCTACGCTTACCCAATTGGCGATATCGGTACTTACGATTTCGAAGAAGGCATTCACAAGGATGAACATCGCCTCTCCACTGATGGAAACACGCTGATGACAATGGGCCTGATCGCCGCAGGTGTCCGTTACGGTTCCGCTTACCCGATCACTCCCTGGTCCTCCATCATGGAGACCCTCCGCAGCGAACTCCCCAAATACGGCGGCATCTATGTGCAGGCCGAGGACGAACTCGCCGCCGTTTCGATGACCATCGGCGCAGCCTTCGCCGGCCACTTGGCCGTGACGGGTAGCTCCGGCCCTGGTCTGAGCTTGAAGATGGAGGCACTCAGCTACGCCTGCATGGCGGAAATTCCTCTCATCGTCATCAACGTCCAACGCGGTGGCCCTTCGACCGGTCTGCCTACCAGCGTTGAGCAGAGCGATCTCCTCCAGGCCATCTACGGTAGCCATGGCGACGCACCACGCATTGTCCTTTCGCCCAAAGACGTCGAAGATTGCTTCTACATTGCCGTGGAAGCAGGTCGTCTGGCCCGCGAATACAGTTGCCCTGTTATCATCCTCAGCGACCAAGCCCTGAGCAGTCGCATTGAGGCCTTCACTGAGCCAAACCTTGATGAATGGTGGATCGAGCCTGAATTGGACATCTCCCCTCGTCCAGCAGACTTCAAACCTTACCCGCTGGACAAAATCACTCGCCACGCCCCTCCAGGGACCAA
>CAZCAL010000143.1:7588-8132 GCA_964496625.1 uncultured Verrucomicrobiaceae bacterium
CCTACAAGCTGTCCGATGGAGAAGGCCTGCACCTGCTCGTCCAGCCGAACGGATCGAAGCTCTGGCGCCTGAAATACCGCTTCGACGGCAAGGAAAAACTGCTGAGCTTCGGCAAATATCCGACCGTCACCGGCCTGGAACACGATGAGTGGGGTCACCCAAGCGGCAACGCAAAGATGCACCAGCAGATGACCGACAAGCGTCGCAATAAGCTGGTGGAACTCTCCAAGAAGCTACCCCTTCCAGAGATTTATGGCGACGAAGAAGGCGAAATCCTCCTTGTCGGCTGGGGCTGCACGTACGGCCCAATCAAGGAAAGCATCAATCGCCTCCGTTCAGAAGGTCACAAGGTGGGCGCGATCCACATCCGCAATCTCCATCCGCTGCCAGCCGGTCTCGATGGCATCTTTGCCAAGTTCAAGAAGGTGATGGTGGTCGAAATCAATGACAGCGGCGTCTATGGCTACGGTCAACTGGCCATGATTCTGCGCGCAAGTCTTGCCGATCCAAAGATCCAATCACTCTGCAAAACCGACGGTCTCAC
>CAZCAL010000143.1:8142-9822 GCA_964496625.1 uncultured Verrucomicrobiaceae bacterium
AATCGTCACGGCGGTGGAAAAAGCCATCGTATCCTAGTCCATTCTTCATTTCAGTTCGTTTCCGATAATAGTTAGTCCGTCCGATACTTTCACGCCATGAGCTCTGCTACTGCAACCGAATCAGCCTCTGAACCTGCCCAGGAAAAGCTGACCAAGAAAATTCTCACCGCTGACCACCCAACGTGGTGCCCTGGCTGTGGAGACTTTGCCGTCCTCGCCGCCTTCTACAAGGTCCTGGAAAAACTCCAGTATCCCCATGAAAAGATCGTCTGTGTCGCTGGCATTGGCTGCTCGTCGCGCTTCCCTTACTTCGTCAATAGTCACGGCGTTCATTTCATTCACGGTCGTGCGCTACCATTCGCTACTGGTGTCTCCCTCAGCCGTCCAGACGTTCATGTCTTCGTCTTTGGCGGTGACGGTGATGGCTTCTCCATCGGCGGTAACCACCTCAATCACGCTGCACGCAAAAACATCCGCCTGACCTATGTCATCATGGATAACTACGTGTATGGTCTCACCAAAAAGCAAACCAGCCCGACCAGCCCGCAAGGCTTCAAGTCCAAGACCGATCCGACCGGCTCCATTGACCGCCCGATCAACCCCATGAAGCAACTCTTGGCGAGTGGCGCGACCTTTATCGCCCGCACCCACGCCGCCCAGGTGAAGCACATGATGGACACCTTCGAACGCGCCATCCTTCATGATGGGTTCAGCGTCGTCGAGTGCCTCAGCGAGTGTGTCATGTTTTACAACGGCTCCTTCGATGACAGCACCCCTCGCAAAGGCGGCGTGTATGAAGTGATCGATGAAACCCAGCACGACGTCAGCGACGACATCGCTGCCTTTAAACTCGCCGACCTTCCGTCCCCAGGTAAATTCGGTGTCTTTTATGACGTTGATCGCCCGAGCAAGAACGAGCTTGAGCAGCGCTGGATCGATTCCACCCAGGCAAAACTTGGTGGCAAGAGCCAGAAGGACATCCTGCGTGATCGCTTGGCGATGATGCGATAGGCTGCCTCAAAGCGCACTTCGCTCCTTTCTTCAAAGTCCTGTAGGTCGTTCAAGATCTACAGGACTTTTTTTGCCGCGCGAGCTTTCTCGTTCGCGTCAGCCTCACAGAGGCCGGCTACAGCTCACCCCTCCGCAACGCGAAACTGTAGCCGGGTGTCAGTGACCCCGGTGCGGTTGAAGGCGCTGATGATTCGCTGTATCATTCGCAGCCTCACCGGCAATTGGATGGCCTGGCCTCACAGAAGGCCTGCTAAAAGGTCCCTGGGCAACACGCCGTCGCTACACCGCCGTAATGCGCACGCTGCGCTTCTTATCCAACTTCAGCACCTGACCCTCCTCCCAGACAGGCTCACTTTTTGGATCTGCAAGCTTTTCTCCGCCGAGCTGGATACTGCCGCCCTGGATCAAACGGCGGATGTCTCCGTTTGAGGGTTTCATCTGAAAGCAGGTCTCAAAAGCGTGGGCTACGACGGAAAGCACATCACGCTTTTCACCCAGGGTCAGGGACGGAAGATCAGCGTTGTCGAGATCGCGTTTGCTGAAGCGGATGTCCCAGTCCGCACGACATTGCTGTGCTGCCTCGGCGTTGTGATAGGTCTCCACACAGCGTGCGGCGAGGTGTTTCTTCGCTTCCATCGGATGCTGATTTGCATCCATCACTTCGCCCAG
>CAZCAL010000144.1:0-2460 GCA_964496625.1 uncultured Verrucomicrobiaceae bacterium
GACTGTCGGCTCCTACCCCATTCCAGACTGGTTGAGCGCACTTCCAAGCGAGACCGCTGTCATTGATGCCACCCGGGTTGTCTTCGACACCCAGCGTCAGGCAGGAATCGATCTCCCTACCGACGGAGAACTCTACCGCTTTGACGTCAATCATCCAGACACGAACGGCATGATTGAATACTTCGTTCACAAGTTGGGTGGCATCGATCACCGCGTTGGCCGTGCGGATACCGCAGCCTTCCACAGCAAATCCGAGATGCGCTTCCGATCCAAACCAGCTGCGGTTGTGCGTGGCCCCATCACCGAAGGAGTCCTGAATCTCCCCGAAGACTGCGCACGAGCGGCAAAAGTCGCAGGCGGCCCATTCAAATTCACTCTCACCAGCCCCTACATGCTCGCGCGCACCTTGCTGGACAATCACTACAACGACTTCGACGCCCTCAACATGGCCATCGCAGAAGCCCTGGCCGCACAGGCCGCAGCATTGCAATGCGATTGCGTCCAAATTGATGAAGCAAACATCCCAGGCAACCCGAAGGACGCACCGATCGCAGCCGCCGGGATCAATCGTGTGCTTGATGCCGTCAAAGGGCGCAAAGCGGTGCATTTCTGCTTCGGCAACTACGGCGGACAGACGATTCAGAAAGGCGAATGGGCGGCCTTGATCAACTTCCTCAATAGTCTGCGGGCCGATCATTTGGTTCTCGAACTCGCCCACAGACCGACCTCAGATCTAGACGCATTGAAGGAACTGGATCCAAAAATTGGCGTCGGTTTGGGTGTCATCGATATTAAAATCAACCACGTCGAAACGGCGGAGGAAATCGCCCGGCGCATTGATGCAGCGGCGCAAAAGCTCGGGCCAGGTCGCATCCAGTTCATCCATCCCGATTGCGGTTTTTGGATGTTAAAAAGAAGCATCGCCGACCGGAAAATCGAGGCTCTGGCGAAGGGTCGAGATTTGTTTGCTGGCAGTTGAGTCCGTCGTGGAGTCGAATTGCAACTTCATGCTGAAAGGTTATAAACTTCCACTGCATGGAATTTCATCAACTCCGCTACTTCGTCTCTGCGGCTGAGCAACTCAGCATCTCACGCGCAGCGGAGTCCATGCACATCTCACAGCCCGCACTAAGCCGCCAGATAGCTCTGCTGGAGGATGAACTCGGTGTTCCGCTCTTTGATCGCGTCCGGCAACGCATTCACCTCACGGAGGCTGGCCGCTTCTTTTTGCTGAAGGCCCGCCAAATCATCTGTGACGCTGAGACCAGTCTCCAGCAAGTACGTGAGCGATTTGGAAACGCAAGGCGCACGCTGCGCCTAGGGTTTCTCACACCCTTCCTGGATGATCTCATTGCACCCGCCGTGCGGGAGTTTCGACAACGGCATTCGCAAACACAAATCAGTCTGTTCGAACTCTCACCCCGCGCTCAATTGGATCGGCTGCGCAACCACGAGCTAGATGCCGCCATCCTTGGCAACATCAATGATGATGAGCGTGAGCAATTCCATATCCGTCGACTCAGCCGTCACCGTATGGCCGCCGTCATTCCCGAAGATCACCCCCTCGCCTCACGCAAGTCCATCAAGCTGGAGGCGCTCGTCCTCGATCCATGGATCTCCCTCTCAGACAGCTTCTATCCAGGTCGACGGGACTTTCTGCGGCAGATCTGTCTCAGGGCTGGCTTCGAACCGCGAATTCAGCAGGAGGTGGATTCCCTTACCATGATGCTCGGTAGCGTCTCAGCAGGAGACGGTGTCGCTATCATGCCGGAACACTGTCGAAAACTTCCCCACGCCGGTTGTGTCTTCATGCCTCTGGCTGCGCCCACTCCTACGACCGAACTGCTTTTTGTTTCACTCAAAGAATCCCCGTCGCCCGAACTCGCGACGCTCACAATCTTGATCGCAGAAAATGCGAGCAAGATTGCTGACGTCGCGTGATCCGTTGGGGATCAACCCAAGATGTTCTCGCCGCGATTTTCCTTCTGCTGGATCGTCACTGGCCAGCCAGGGAATTGATTCGTTGGCTTACCATCCGTAGCGTCAACAAGGAAGCGAAACGACTCGATGAAGTAAGTCTTCTTCACCGTGTCAAAGGTAATGAAGCCAAAGCCACTGCCCTTCTCATGCGCCTTATCGTAGCGGTTCGGTGCCTGCCCGACAACAGGATTACCCACCGCAAACACATAGGCCTTGTTGCCAAACCCGTCGATATACTCCCCAGTGTCCCCATTGCCGTGTTTGGGACGATTTGCGTGCGGCATCTTCAGTTCATCAGGACGCCACCAGCGTGGGTAACCAGCGGATATGGCAGGCGTGCAGAAAGACCAATTACTGTCACGTTGTTTCTCAACCCCATACTGCGTCAGCGTCGTCAGGTGCTGATCTCCATTGATGTGCAGTGCCATGGATGGACGCATGATTTCAATGGCCCGATTGCGCGGCGTCTGCGGCCAGCCT
>CAZCAL010000144.1:2470-5701 GCA_964496625.1 uncultured Verrucomicrobiaceae bacterium
GGCCAGCCTCCTGAATCGAGGTCTGCCTTCAGGTATCCATCGAACCCGCCGTGATGCGTCGCAACGTTGGCAAACACAGTCTGGCTGAGGACCGCCTTTAAGCTGTGCCCCCGCCAATCTTGCGCCCACTTCTTGAGAAACTCTTCCTGACGTTCGCCAAGCAGCACAAGTCCAGGCTGATCCAATTTAGAAGTGTCAAAATTGGCATCCAGCACATGATCAGCACGCCCACCCCCGGTATCCACACGCTCTGGGCCGCTCTTCCATTGACGATCTGCGATGATGGCAAAACTAACATTCCCGTACACCATGTCGCCATAGTAGACACTGATGTCTTGGAGACAGGGATTCGGGTCATACGCATCAGGATGGTGCGCCGTATTGGTCCGATGCACCACATTCACCATCAGCGCAGGCTCGATGTAACCACCCTTTGAAGAAGCGCCCGTGTCGCCCACATCCATCTTCTTTCCACCCTCGCCCCAAACGTTGCCTTGGAAGACATCGTGATCATCGGGCAGGCAGAGTGTTGGTGCATTGCGCATTACGTCGCGGAAGGCCCACCCATGCTGATAAAACTTGCGCAAGTAATTCAGAATGGCAGGCGCAGCAGGCTCCCTTATCAAACCAAAACCACCGTGGTTCTCGTAAATTTGGTCACCGGAGAAGAACACAAGATCAGGGTCAAGCCTCACGAGATTCTCCGCCACAGGCGCATACGGGAAGCCGTAATCGTTCTGGCAGGTCAGCGCTGCCATACGCAATGCTCGCCCTTCGGGATTCGCCTTGATGATTCCCGTCCACTCATGCGGTGTCTCAGTGCCATCGGTATGTTTTTCGCGATACACGAGCTTGTAATCGGTCGCCTGTTTTTCATTCCACTTGGCAATACGAAATGTCGCCACCCAAGCATCCGTGTCCAGCTTTGCCTCCCCCAAAGACTTCCAATCTCCATCTTTCTTCACCAACAATTCAACCCTCTGATTGTCCTTTTCACCCATGGGGCCAGTAAGCGCACTGATCTTCATGACGAAACCGTCGTCGCCACGAGAGTCGCTCAATGAATACATCGACCAAAGCAAGGGACCAAACTGGTTGGACGGAGTCACCGTGAAAGCATCTCCCTCCATCGTCCAATTCTGGAATCGATAACGACCACCGCCAGCAGCACCTGCCTTACCCTTGCCCTTCCCTTTTTTTGCCGCCCCAGCAGCACCAGCTGCATAGTTATTCGCCACTGAAACATTTCCAAGAATCGCATCCGCAGGCAACTCGTCACTCACCACACCCAGCACTGCACCCGAATCGGGCGCCGTCGCAGTCAACGTCAGCAGGCATTTATCGCCGTTTGGCACCGCATTTAAAGTCACACGCAGTTGATTCAAGGCCGATCCATCCTTCAACGCTGCTGTTTTAGAACCAAGCACGATCTGATCGCCCTGCCACCCAGCGTTTAAGCCCTTCAAGACGAAGCAGTTGCTGCGGTGCTCATTCAATTCGCTGCGGATCCCAACACGAAAACCGGCGCCTCCATCGACCTTTTGTGTCTCCAGTCGAGTCAATGTCACTGACATCGTAAACCCAGCATTTTTGGTCACCTGATGGGTCAACGAATGAACACTGCGACCGGCCCCCATGTTCATGCATTCAGCACCCCCCTCACGGATGCGCCAGTCCTCCATCGGATTCGCCCAAAAATCACCGCCTAGAAAGGTTCGATCATGAGTCTTTCCCCATGAATCCATCGCAGGCCCCACACTGCCCTTAACGGTCTCAGCAGTGCCCACGCCACGCGACGTGAACCCCATCAAGGTGCCAGCCGTCATCAATTTAATACCAGTGCGTCGAGAGATATTCATTTTCATGGAACCCTGAGAACGTGCGTTAGCCCCCCCAGCGATCAACAAATTGAATCTATCCCCTCAGCCCTCACTTCGCTTTCACCACTGACTTTTGTGTATCTTTGACCAACGCGAAGGTGTCTTCGCCCACCCAGAGGTCTGTGCAATGAGTCGGCAAACCGACTCGCTCAGCCGTACAATTGAAGCGCACGAGATCCCCTACCTTGAGATCAACAAGCTTGACCTGCGCTGCCCCTTTCCAGACCCGTGTCGCAGGGGTCACTAGAAGCAAACTTTGAGCAATGTCCTCCGGTTGCTGCATGTCTCCGTTGTAGTCCTTCACCAATGGCATCTGATGCGCCACCTCAATGCGCCCTGCATCCAACTGAATTCGCAAAATGCGGAAGCTCAGAGCCTGACTGTCAGCGTAGCTAAACTCGTCACTCACCAGTCCAACACGAGTGAATGCCCCTTTATCATCTTGAAATAAATGAAAGCGGTATCGCTGCCCAACAGGAATACTCGCCAAACTACTTTCAACACCACGACACTTCACCATCGCTTTATCGATCAATTTGAAGTCCACGACCTCACTAGACCTCTCGATTTGCAACTGACCTGTGAGCCCCACTGGATCGGCTTTCAGCAATTCAGCATAAACAACATGCTCAGAGAATTGCGGCGGAATCACTCCCTCCTCAAGCCGATACCATGCCAGGTGAGCGTTGCTAAAGTCAGTCCGAAACGGAAACTGCTCTGGGTATTCCTTGGCAGGATTCTCCTTCAGATCTGCGGTGAGCAACCGACCAAAACCATACCCCATCAGACTCTCCCCATAGAACTGATCCTGCGCTTTCCATCCGGAAAGAAAAACACGCACTACCCGACCACGACGAAATCCTTCGAGCATGTTACTTACTTTCAGAGTCACCTGTACACCGCTACTGCCAAAGCATTCAGCTGGCACCTGATTCACTTCAACAATAGAGCCTCTTTCACCATCGACGCCTGGATTCCATGTCCGCAATTCATCATTTGCCACACACAGTCGAGCCTCCTTACCAACGGCGAGAAGGTCGTCATAAGCAGCATGAAATGCCTTCGGATCAGCACTGAAGAACGTCAGCTTCACCGTATTGCCCTCTGTCTTGTCGATCCAGCCAGGAACACCGCGCTTTTCTGTGAATTCGCGAAACTTTCTCAACTGTTCAGCATCAGCAGACTGCCCATCGTCCGTGGTGACTAAACGCGTCATCTCGCCTTCACCATCAGGCAGCAAAAGAAACTCCATCTTCGTTCCGAGGGGCACCTCACGCAGATCCGCCTCGACACCGCGGTAGCGCATTATTGCATAGGAGGGCATGGTGAAATCCATCAACGCACCATCGTC
>CAZCAL010000144.1:5711-9762 GCA_964496625.1 uncultured Verrucomicrobiaceae bacterium
CGATGAATGAAATCCACGCTCACCAATTCACCGTGAACCCGCTTCGCCTCGCTCAACAAAGGAAAATCCTGTTCCCCGAGCGCCTCAAAACCAAGCGCACAAAAGCCAAGAGCAAGCAAAAGAGTGCAGTAACAGCGCCTGAAATTTCGATTCATATTGCCAGCACTCACAATCAACCGGTTCATTGGAACTTCACATCTACCTTCGGTAGTAGCGCTTTAATTTGAGACTGCGTTTCTGGCGGATAGCCCTGGGGGCGACGAATAAGCTTTAACTCTTTAAGGAAGGCAAAACCCTGCAGTTGGGACAACCGCGCCTCCGGCAGATCAAGGCCACCGATTTCGAGTTGCTCAAGCTGCTTCAATTCTGTGGCAAGCTTTAGCCCCTCGTCGGAAAGATGGTCACAGTGGGTCAAAGTAAGACGCCTGAGTGAAGTGATCTTCTTGATAGCACGAATCCCATCTGGACCATCAAGACCATCTCCAAGCTGGAGGTATTCCAGCGGCAGAGGCGCCAGATTGAGCAAACAAGCAGCGCTGGCGTTTTGCGTTCCGATCTCCAACCCCTTCAGCTTCGTGAGCTTCGCCAAATGCACGGCACCTGCATCAGTGAATTTGGCGTGAGCAAGGCTGATACTCTCGAGATTGGGCAAGTGATCGCACAACTCCTTTAAGCCTTCATCGTCAATACTGCTCCCACGATGGCTCACCTTCGTAACTTTTGTCCATCCTTCACAACGGGCATAGGCACGTCCCGTTATGGCCGTGCCAACAAACGAAAAGGCCTCAAGATTTCTCAAACCAACTAGCTGCTCCATACCAGCATCACTAAGCTTTCCATTGTTAGTGAAGCGCAGTGTCTTCAAGTTTGTTAGCTTACCCAGCGGGGCGATCCACTCATCGTTTGCCTTTGTAGAGATCACATTCAGCGACTCCAAAGTGGTGATGTGTCCCAGATGCTCGAAGAACACTGCATCATACGGATCATTCTCACGATGATCATGCGGTCCTGCTCCCGGAACAGCTAGATCGACAAGCTTCAAGCTCTGCCCATCCTCCGTTTTTTCCACCCTCCCGTGTGCACTCTCCACAGCTCGGATGACCGCAAGAACATGGGAATCAAGAGCAGGGGCGGACACAGCAAGTAACGAATAAAGAACAAGAGTTAGTTTCATGGGGGGGTCGTGGTGATTTCTGCCAAAAGAATTTACCGCGCGTTCATCTTGCATCAAATGATCTCGCTCACGGGTCCAAGGCTATCGACAAAAGTCTCAGCGTTTACTTCCATTTTTTGCAGCATCGTCACCAGGACGTTACTGAGCCGAGCCTTCTCATCCTTGGGCTTACCACAGAGACTCCGCCATTCGTCATAACTCAGATTGTAGTCTTCTTTGAGATGAGGCTTGTTGTAGTCGATGTGTTGCCCATGTTTCAGGCCAAGGCCTTTGCCACCGGCAAGCAAAATTGGAAGGTTGCTGTTGCAGTGACTGTGCCCGTAGCTCATACCGCTGCCAAACAACACCATGGTCCGATCAAGCAACGACTCGTCACCATCTTTTACCGCACGCAGTTCATCGAGGAAGTGAGCAAACTGCTGCATGATAAAAGCGTCGCTCAACGCAAGGCGTTCGAGCACGACAGGGTCACCATTATGGTGAGAAAGGTTGTGGCGAGCCTGTGTGATTTTGATTTCAGGAATCGCGAGCCCATTTCCCTCGCTGCCATTCATATACGTCACCACCCGAGTCATGTCTGTCCGCAGAGCCAATACAATGATGTCGAACATTGTGCGCCAATATTCGCCGGCCTGAGCCTTTGGCACATCACGTTGAAATGGTGCTGAAATGTCTTTCCCCAAGACTGGCTTGGGAACATCCAGCCACGCATCCAACCGTTCCGTCCGTTGTTCCACATCACGGACTGCATGAAGATATTCATCCAGTTTGGTTCGGTCATCACCCCCGAGTGCTCCCCGCAATGATTTCGCGTCATTCAGAACCGCGTCGAGCACGCTGCGCCGCTTTGTCAATCGAGCGCGTTGCGCAGCGACACCGCCGACTTCTTCGCCAAACAGGCGATTGAAGATCGTCTTTGGATTATCCTCCGCCGGAAGCGGGACGCCATCCCGAGAAAAGGCTAACGTATTGGTCCCAAAGGGATGACCGGTGCCCGAAGAAATCGACAATTCCAACGAATTGAAGCGTGTCTGCTGACCCACAACCTCCGCCATCATTTGATCACAGGAGACTGTGTTTTCGTATTTGCGCCCCCCCTGCGCATCGATCTTCGCTCCCGTCAACCAAGTGTCGGCACAGACATGAGCTTGCCCTAACCCATTGGGGTGGTGAAGCCCACTGAACACCGTGAAATCTTCTTGGTGCTTCGCCAGCGGCTTTAGAGAAGGCGACAGATCATAGCCGCGACCTGACTTTGTGCACTGCCACGTCATGCCATTCACCCCGTTCGGTATGTAAACAAACACACTACGACGAGGCTTCGCCGTGGCCGCAGCACTGGCGCGAAAAGGAATCATCGCGTCAAGCAAGGGCAGTGCCATGGTGGTGCTCAAGCCTCGCAAAAGGTGGCGACGATTGAGAAGCCAGCGTTGGGATTGGATGTTGGACATGCTCTCAGATTTGGAGGTTTAGACAGGTAACTCAAAACCCTTGCGGTAGGTTTTGCGAATCAAAGCATCGGCCTCAGGGGCATTGGTGGCTTTCATGGCTGCGCTATCCCACTCGATCCGTTTTCCCAGACGGATAGGTAGCACACCCGTCAGCAAGGCTTCGGTATACGGCGCAGCATAATCGAAGTTTGCTTTTGCATCCTCCGGCTTACCGGCGAGGCAGGCGGCAACCCATTCTTCACGATGCCCTGGACTACGCGCAATTGTCTTGGTCGGCAGCTTGAAGGTGCGCATCTGACTTTCAGGAACAATGCGCGGCGTTCCGGCCCAACCAGGTGCCATGATCGAACCGTTTTCGCCGAGGAAGAGAATCCCATTGTCTCCCAGCTTCCGCTCTGGTTCGAGCCCCGGGGGGCGCGTGGGCAACTTCCCCCCATCATACCAGGTCAGTTTGATGGGCCCTCGATTTCCCTTTGCTGCGAAATGCCAAGTCACAATGCTCCAAAGCGGAAACGAATCCGCGTTGGTCCCAGAAGTCTCAGCTTCCACGGCAACGGGAGCACCCAAATCAAGCGCATACCAGGCTGGATCTGCGTTGTGAACCATCATGTCACCCAAGGCACCACAACCGTAATCAAACCATCCTCGCCACTTCCGCGGCACATAGAGCGGATGATAGTCATGCTCCGGCGCGCCCCCCTGCCACCGATTCCAGTCCAAACTCTCGGGCACAGGCAGTTTTTCAGTGGGCCGAGGCAACCCCTGTGAATCCCAGAATTTGCCGGGTCGATCCGACCAAACATGAACTTCTTTCACTGCACCGATAGCTCCGCCATCAATCCATTCCTTGGTCAGGCGGAGCCCTTCACTCGCATGTCCCGTGTTACCCATCTGAGTCACCACCTTCATCTCAGCGGCGATTTTTGCCATGATACGCGTCTCTTCGATGCTGTGCGCGAGTGGCTTCTCACAATAAACGTGTTTGCCTAGCTTCATTGCCGCAATCGAAATGGCAGCGTGCCAGTGATCAGGCGTGCCCACCATCACCGCATCCAATCCCCTTTCGTTTGCCAGCATCTCGAGATAATCTCGATAGAAGGGACGTCCTGGATAGAGCTTTGCCATCGTCCCTTCATGCTTTTGCTCCACGTCGCAGAGCGCCGCAATTTGCACGTTGGCGAAGGTGGCTAGATCACGCGTCACCCCGCCACCCTGCCCGCCAATGCCCACGCAACCGATATTGAGCCGCTCAGAAGGAGCAGGCCTTCCCGGAGCGCCTAGCACATGTCTCGGGATGATATTGAAGCCAAGAACAGCTGCCCCTGTGGCGATGAAATCTCGGCGTGTTGGAGTGGGCTTGAGATGCTTTTTCATACTTAAAAAGAAGGGATCATCGCGATTCGTCTCATCGCTTCAAAAATAACGG
>CAZCAL010000145.1:0-9720 GCA_964496625.1 uncultured Verrucomicrobiaceae bacterium
AGCGTCTCAGGGTTGGATTCGAGCAGTTTCGGGACAAAGGGGCAGCCTCTCTCCTCCAAATACCGGAGAACTTTTACCTCCGTAGCAAATCTCGACTCAGCCTTTGGACCACGAAAAAGCTTATGTACCCGGCCATCATAACCGATGCGAACGACTGATCTTTGAGTGTTTTTTGCTTCAATCATCTGGCCGGAAGATGCTAGTTTCTATTGGAACGATACGCCTCTCACCTTGCGAATGCCACCCTTGATCCGCAAAACATTCGCCAATTCACCATGATGGTGAGACAATACCCATCAAAACCACTTTCTCGTGTCCCTGAACGCTGCCGCCGCCACTAATCTGCTCGCTCGCACGCATTGGCGCATTCTAGCGAATCGCCTTTGGGACAATCTACGGCACGACCGCGTAAAGACGCTCACGATCTCCGCCTTTCTGGTGATTTACGGCATTGCCGCCTACGCATTGGTGGCGGCAGGGCTCAATTTTGTGCATCGCCTGCCTTTGCTGGGGCCGCTTTTAACTGAGCGGCTGGTCTATGTGCTGTTCTTCTTTTTCTTTGTGATGCTGGTCATCTCAAACGCCACCATCACCAGCATCAGCCTTTTTCGGCGCAAAGACATGGAGTGGCAAGTCGCCCTGCCAGTGCCCGTGCGGGGAATCGTCATGTGGAAGACCTTGGAGGGGGTGTTCCTAGCCAGTTGGGGCTTGATGATCCTTAGCGCTCCGATTCTGTTGGCCCTTGGCAGAGTCTTCCAGGCTGGCTGGCTATTCTATGCCGTCGGTGCAGTCGGAATGGTCTGCCTAGTTTCCATTTCAGCGCATCTTTCGACCTGGCTGCTGCTCCTGATCGTTCGATTTGCACGCCGCTGGTGGTGGTATCCCATTGGCATCGTCGCCGTCACCGCCTTCGCCTACGTCATCATTCGTTTCTGGTCCACCAATCCCGAAAGTGCCAAGGCGGGTGACGTGGTGGCCAACCTCAATCAAGTGCTGCGGCACACAGATCTGTGCATGCATCCACTGCTGCCAAGTACTTGGGTAAGCGAAACGCTCTTCGCTGCCTCGCGCGGCTTACCCGCGCGCGCAGGATTCTTCCTCCTCTTGCTTGTGAGCTACGGTCTATTTGGTATCCTTGTCACCGCCAAAGCAGCCAGCACCTTTTTCTATCCAGCATGGAATCGAGTCATGACCGCGGCACCGACCCAACGTGCTCGAGCCGCCTCAATGGCATGGTTTCGGACTGCGGACACGCCGGAGAGTGCAACGCTGACTGAACGGCTGTTTGGCATCGATCGACCTTCGGCAGCAGTGGTGCTGAAAGACATTCGAACCTTCCTCCGCGAACCGGCGCAGTGGGGCCAGACCACGCTCATTTTTGGCCTGCTATTTTTTTATGCCTCCAATCTCAGGCGGCTCGGCTATGATCTCCAGAATCCGTTTTGGATTGTTCTCATCAGCCATCTCAACCTGCTCGTGTGCAGCCTGGCCCTATCAACCCTAACCACCCGGTTTATTTTCCCACAGATCAGCTTGGAAGGTCAACGCATGTGGATTTTGGGGCTGTCACCCATTCCCCTCCACCGCATTCTGTCGCTAAAACTGCGGCTAAGCGCCAGTGTCATTGGCCTCCTCACCACCACGCTCGTGCTGATTTCCAGCCTCAGCTTGTCGTTGTCGTGGCAGCGCATCTTCTTCTTTTGCAGCGCCATTTTGCTACTCAGCTATGGCCTCACCGCCCTGGCACTGGCCATCGGAACGTTAGTCCCCAACTTCCGCGAGACGAATCCGGCGAAGATAGTCTCGGGTTTTGGGGGAACCGTCTGTCTGATTTGCAGCTTCATCTACATCATGTTCTGCATGGGAACGCTCGTGATCCCGCCTTGGCTTGAGAACCGCGCCTTGGTCTCAGGAAGTCCCCTCTCCCCACCAGTTCGGTTCCTCTGCGATCTTGGAGCGCTGGCTGGGGTTGCCTTTTGGACAACGATTTTTGGCTTCGCCCCTTATAGAATTGCAAAAAAAAGAACAAAAGATCTGGAATATTTAAGACTTCTGTAGTAATTCGAGCATGGAAAATAATTTCCACGATCACTATGGCTCGTAAATCTCCCACCATTCCCGCATCTGCCACCGCTGCTGAAAAAGACATCCTCTTTTTTGACGAAGCCCCCGAATTTATGGACGGGCACGAAGCAGCAGAAGAAATGGAAAACGTCGATGCACGAGTTAAGGAAGCGCAGGAACAACTCCTTCGCCTCCGCCAGCAGCAAGAAGAGATCGAGCGTCAGAAGAAACACCTCGAAGAACTTCGCCAGAAACAGGAACGCTTTGCGCAAGGAAAGCGTGAACTGATCGAAAAACTCGCGCGCTCCAAGGGCAACCTAGATCGGGAACTTTACGATGCTCAGAAGCTCGTCGAGGAGCTCTCGATCGCCCGCGACTCATTCAGTCACCACTTGGAAATCCTCAAAGGTCTTCAGCCCGAAAAATGGCACCGCAGCCAAGTCGATGAGGAACTCGACAACGCCCTCGCCGCCATCGAAGACGCCGAAGACGAATTCGCTAAAAGTAACCGCCGTATTCACTCCGTCCGCCCCCAGGAGGCCGCTCAGGAAGCAACCGCCGAAGCACAAGACGAATTGCTAGAACATTCTCATCCCGTCGTCGGCACCGATGATTTCCCCACTTGGTTCCGTCGTGGCTTCGCCTTCAATATCCCACTCGTTGCCGGACTCATCGTCCTGCTCATTCTCGCCCGACTAATGTTCTAAACCCAACCCCGGAGACCTCTGTTCCGTATGGCTAACAAACGCATCAACCGTCGTCGCACCGAATCCACCCAGGATCTGCTTTCCTTCGAGAAGAAGGCATCCCCTGCCCGCCGCACCCGGAAGCCGCAGGAAGTCGCTAGTGAAATTGAGCGCCTGGAGTGCTTTATCGCCGCAGCACCACGCATCGCACGCCAGCAAAAGCTCGCCCGCCTGAACTACGTCCCGCCGATCGAACGGGAGGTCGTCCGTGCTGGCACCAATCGCATGCCGCTTCACAAGGAGCGCGCCATCAATCTCGAAAAAGCCATGCTGATTGGCAAAATCGGACTGACTCTCACCCTGATTGGTGCTGCGCTCGGCTGGCTGAATCAGGCTTGGCATTTCTTACGCTAAGCCGTCGGCTCAGACTTGACTCGCACCCCCACCGGGCTCATGAAACCCATCATGACCCGAACCGAAGCCTACCTAGCGCTCAACCTGCTCCCGAACATCGGGCCCGTTCGTGTGCGCAAGCTTTTGGAGACCTTTGGAAGCCCCGAGCGCGTCCTTACCGCCAGCGCAACAGAGCTTTCACGAATCAACGGCATCGGAACGGCCCAGGCGGAAGCCATCGCAAGCTGGGAAAAACAGATTGATCTCACCGGCGAGCAAAAGAAGATCACAGATCGTGGGCTGCATCTCCTCCACCAAGAGGACGAGCTTTTCCCGCCGCTTTTGCGAGAGGTAAACGACTCCCCGTTCCTCCTGTATGTCTGGGGGAAGATTGAAAAGCGCGACCACAATGCCATCGGCGTCGTCGGCAGCCGCAATGCCACGCCATACGGGCTAAATTCCGCCAAGAAGCTCAGCTTCCAGATCGCCTACGCAGGATTCACTGTCATTAGTGGTCTGGCACGCGGCATTGACACCGCCGCCCATGAAGCATCCCTCGCAGCGAAGGGGCGCACCATCGCGGTCATCGGCTCTGGCATTGGGCAACTTTATCCACCTGAAAACATGGGCCTCGCAGAGCGCATCTCGCAAAACGGTGCCGTGGTCAGCGAGTATCCTGTTGATCGGATGGCCGACAAACAAACCTTCCCCTACCGCAACCGCATCGTCGCTGGATGGGGCAATGGACTGGTGGTCGTCGAGGCCCCCACACGCAGCGGATCCCTGATCACTGCACAGCAAGCCATCGACCGCGGTCGCACCGTCTATGCTATTCCGGGCCAGATTGACCGCCCGAACTCCGCCGGTTGCAATCGCCTCATTCAGCAAGGAGCCAAACTGGTCATGGACGGTGCGGATGTGCTTGACGATCAACTCGTCCTCTTTCCCACCAGCACTCCTCAGCGGTTGGACGTAGCGCGTGACGCGCCACCGACTCCCGTGACACTGACGCTAGAGGAGCAAATCATCGTCAATAGCCTCGCCGAAGGAGAGGCGCACATCGACGAACTCATCACCCGCTCTGGCCTCACCGCCGCGACCGTCTCCTCCAGCCTCATGCGCCTGGAGATGAAGCGCCAAATCCGCGCACTTCCCGGACGACGGTATCAAAGGGTAGATTGACCACAGGTCATCCCTCCTGATCTGGAATCCGCCCAATCAGAGGATACTGCTCCAACTCAGCGACGGTGCCACTGACGGGGAAGCTCTCATCGCCCACCCAATAGACTGCGGCAGCCGCAATGTCTTCAGGCGAAAGCAACCGCCCAAACGGAGCGGCGTAAGCAGGCAAGTGTTCCGGCCAATCCGCAGGCAGCCCATCACCGAGCTTCACCTGGTATTCGTTCTCCGTCAGCGTCCAGCCGACATTCACCTGATTCACCCGGACTTGGACGGGGCCTAGCGAGTGACTCAGATTCCGAGTCATGGTCATGAGTCCGCCTTTCGTAACGGAGTAGGCCAACAGATTTGCCTGACCACAGTGCGCCAAGATGGAACCGATATTCAGCACGCAGCCCTTGCTCTTCTCCAAGGCTGGCAAAAGCGCGCGGATCAGCATCATCGGTGCCCGCAGATTCACCGCCACCATGCGGTCGAAGAAAGCCGCATCAGTCTCCTGAATTCGTGCGCGAGTGGTCAGTGCCGCATTGTTCACCAAAGCGTCCAATCTGCCGAACGCAGCTACCGCAGCGATAGCGAGAGCTTCAGGAAAATCTGCCTGTGCTAAATCGCCCTGAACGAAGGCAGCACGGTCCTCGCCGAGCTCTGCACAGATCGCCTTGCCGCGTTCCGCATCACGGCCGTGGAGAATGACTTTGGCACCTTCCGCCACAAATCGGCGGGCCATGGAGGCACCGATGCCGGTGGTGCTGCCTGTAACTAGAATGACTTTGTCTTTGAGTCGCATAAGTGTGGTGATCGATTAAAGAATGTCGCCGGGACGATAGCTCGATGCTTCCGGGAAACGTGTTGCAACCGCCTCGACGCGCCGAGCGAAGTCGTCCACCTGTGCAGGGGCATCCCCGGCATTGAGGCGGCCCTGGGCAACAATGGCGGCCAATGCTTCTGAGTTGAGCCCGAGCGCCGGATCGGCGGCGAGACGTGTCAGCAGGTCGTTTTGACTCACAGCACCGGTTCGGAGATCTTTGGCCACTGCAACGGCGTGCAACTTGATGGCCTCATGTGCCGCTTCGCGTCCGGCACCATTTTTCACCGCCTCCATCAGCACGGTCGTGGTCAGCAAAAAGGGCAGATAGCGCATCAATTCTTGTTCAACAACCGCACCAAAAACCTCCATTTGATCCAAGATCGTCAGGAAGGTCTCCAGCAGACCGTCCAGCGCCAGGAAGGCATCCGGAAGCATCACCCGACGCACTACGGAGCAAGAAACATCCCCCTCATTCCACTGATCGCCGGCCAATCCAGCCGCCATCGCGAGGTAGCCCTTGAGGATGACATGCAAACCATTCACACGCTCGCAGGAGCGGCTATTCATCTTGTGCGGCATCGCAGAAGATCCAACCTGACCTTTCGCAAACCCCTCGCTGGCAAGTTCTTGCCCAGCCATCAGGCGCAGCGTACGAGCAAAGCTCGATGGGCCACTAGCCATGCTGCAAAGCGCCGACACCACCTGCATATCCAGACTGCGGGGATAGACCTGACCGACCGCTTCTAAAGATCGCGGCAGCCCTAAGTGATGCAGGACACGCTGCTCCAGATCCTTGGCCATGGCAGCATCACCGCCGAAGAGACTAATTTGATCCATGCGGGTTCCGACCGCGCCCTTCAATCCACGCGCTGGATAAGAAGCGATCATTGATTCTAAGGCATCAAAACCCAACAAAGTCTCTTCGCCAAACATCGCCCAACGCTTACCCACCGTCGTCACCTGCGCCGCGACATTGTGCGTGCGGGCTGTCAGCGGCATATCCCGCGTTTCCTTGGCGCGACGCGCCATTCCACCCAGCACAGCGACAGCCTTCTTCCGAATTTCCAAGAGTCCGCGAAACACCTGGAGTTGCTCCACATTTTCCGTGAGGTCGCGACTGGTCATGCCCTTATGGATGTGCTCGTGGCCAGCCAAGTCGCAAAACTCCTCGATCCGTGCCTTCACATCGTGGCGCGTCACGCGTTCACGACGCATAATGGACGCCACATCGACTTGATTGATGACTGCCTCATACGCCTCGATCACGCCCTCTGGCACTGCCTGCCCCAGATCACGCTGGGCCTTCAGCACGGCGACCCAGTATTCCCGCTCAAGCCGCACCTTTCCTTCGGGCGACCAAATGGCGCACATGGCAGAGGTGGCATAACGTTCGGCGAGGACATTGGCGATAGCGTCGGACATGAAGAAAGGAAAACGATGTTAATTGTGAAAAGGAGCAGGCGCTTAGCATGATCCAGCGCCGTCGTAAACCTCTTTCATCGCCAGCAGCCGATTGCAAGCCTCTCGAAGGGCTGCCCGCAATGGGGCGCTACGGGCGGAAAGTTCTCGCTGCGCCTGCTCATAGACTTCCCTACCCTCAGGCGTTTCAATTTTGATCGGCTCATACCCCAGGTCCCGCAACTCATACGGACTCGCGCACATGTCCAGGTGACGAGCCGTGACCGCCAGCGCAAAGGTTTCGCCGACCAAGTCGGAACCGACCCAAGGCCACAGCTTGTAGCACCACTTGTAGAGGTCCATGTTGGCATGCAAACAACCGGATTGCTCCATCTCCAAGCGTGTCTCGAGAGTGGGAGAAAAGGCATTCAAAGGCCGAGCCGCAGGGGTAAAAAAGCGATAAGCGTCGTAGTGTGTGCAGCACACCGCCTGCGAGGCCACAAAAGCAGCCAAGTCCTCCGGCGACATCCGCAATTCGTAGCCCTGATGCCGCACCTGCTCCACCCCCTGCCCATAGACCATTGCCCATTCATGCAATCCGTAGCAGCGAGAGCGCACGGGTCGAGCCTCCATCCGCGAACAAAGTTCGGCGACCCATCCCGCCAATTTCAGGGCTCCGGCAGGAATCACATCAGTCGTCCAGAGCTTACCTTCTGCGATGCAGACCTCTCGCCGATCCCGCCAGTCGAAACTGTCCAGATCCGCCTCCGTCACGCCTTCCAAAACCACTCCCAGCGGAGGCACCCAGCGCAAGAGTTTTGCTGGCGAAAAGCTGTAGTAAGTGAATAAAAAATCCTCCACCGGATGCTTCGCCCCCCGACTGCGCCGATACACAAAAGCCTCTGCACGCTCCTCGACGCGCCGCCGATGGGCGCTCATCCTCTCCAGCCAAACGGCCCGCGAATAGACCTCCGCATTCGGCGGTGGGTTCAGACTGGGCTCGATTTCATCAGAGGTCATTTTTCAAATCAGTATCCAGCGCCTGATTGATGACGAGGGGAATTTTGGACCGCATTTTGGTTTATTCCCTCGCCTTCAGCACACCGACGAGATCCAGCTTCTTCAACATTCGACTCACCACAAGAGATGACGATAAAGCTGCCAGCAGCACCACCGCCACGGCCTGTGCATAAGTGAAACTGGTGATCACCAGGGGTAGGCGGATCGTCTCTGTCCTGAGCGTGCTAAAAATAAAAACCGCAAGTCCCCTCCCGAACGCCAACCCAAAGGGCAACGCGACGAGCACTAATAGAACCAGTTCCCCCAGAAGCACACCTGCAACCTCACGCTGGGTGAACCCTACCACACGCAACGTCGCCAGATCCCGGCTTCGCTCCGAAAGCGAAATGCGCGCGCTATTATACACGACGCCAAACGCCACGATCACCGCCAGCGTCATATAAACGCTGCGCAAGATGCCAATGCTCTGCCCAGTCGTTTTACGAAAGGCAGCGAGCTGCTCCTTTTTCACCAGTGTGATGGCAATGCCGGGCGTTGCCTTCACCTTCATCATGAACTTTTCCAATTGCCGCTGATCCAGTGTCAGATAAGCACCATTTGCCGTATCACCCTCACGCAGCAGCCTCTGTAGCGCGTGAATGTCCATGTAAGAGGCAACCCCTGAAAAGTCGGCAATGAGACCACTAACCACCACCTCACGTACCGGCCGCGCCCCTTCTTGCACTTCAAGCTGAACTGTATCACCAATCTTTGCTCCGAGAACCCGCGCCAGTTCCGCTGACATGACGATGCCTTCCTCTGGCAAGGTGATGACGCGCCCCGCCGCATCGAGCAGCCGGTTCAAATCCGCACCACGAGGCATCCCCGTGACCGCCAGCTTTCGTGAAATATGCCCATAGTGCATGCGGATTCTCACAGAACGCAGTGGCTCCACGAGCCGCACTCCAGGCAGATGTTCAATGGCATGCAAGGCTGAGGATGATCGTGGCTCCGTCAAAAAGACCACGGCATCTTGGCGCTGAACGTCATTCCATTGATAGGTCAGCAGATGATCAATGCTATCCGCCATTACCCCCGGCAGAACCATCAATCCCGTTGCCAAAGTCAGACCAGCCACCGTGAAAAACGCCTGCCAAGGTTTGCGCTCAATGTTTCGTAGTGCCATGCGCAGCCCCACCCCGAACCATCGCGCGACGCCGATTCGCTCAAAGAGAGAAGGCTTGAAGTCCGCAGGTGGCTCGGGGCGCATCGCTTCGGCAGGCGGTAGCTTCACCGCCTGGCGCACTACTCCGATCACCCCCAATGCTGAAGCACCTGCACTGACCAGCAGCGCGAGCCCGAACGCCGAGTAGTCCAATTTGAAATCCAGATGAGGGAAGCGGAAAAACTGCTCATACATTCCCACCACGCCACCTCCCGCCCAGCGCCCACCGATTACGCCCAACAAGGTGCCGATCACCACGATGACCAAGGCAAACTTCATGTAGTGCCAGCCTACCTGCCACGAGGAATAACCGAGCGCCTTGAGCTGAGCAATCTGCTCCCGCTGTAGCCGGATCAATCTGGCTAGCACCGCATTGACCATAAAGGCTGCCACACTCAAAAAGATCAGCGGATACGCGACCGAAAGTGCATGGAGCACCGTCAGTTCATCGTCTAACCGCGCTGAAGACGCATGATCCCGCCGCGTATAAGCGCCAATGGCACCGTAGTTCGCCAACAAACGATCCGCCTCCGCGATGGCTTCGCCCGCATCCGTCCCTGGTGATAGGTCCAGGCAAAAATCATTGAAGGCACCATCCAAATCCGCCGCGATTGCCACGGCTTTGTAGTTCATCCAGAAGACGCCAAAGCGCTTATTGTCAGGCAATGTCTCCCCTGCTCGCGCCTCAAACACATACTCAGGCGAGAGACCGATACCGCAAATTTTTAGCACTTCCTGGTGTCCACGAATCGTGACACGCAGCGACGCCCCTGGCTGCAGACGATTCGCCAGCGCAAAGGCCTCACTGACAACGCAGGTATCTCGCTCCCCCAACTGGGGTAGCCGCCCTGTGCGCAAAAAGACGCGATTCAATATTTGCGGGCCAGCCCTTGGCAGCGACACAATATGCGCAGTCGCAGGCTCAAGCACCCCTGGCAAATCCAGGGTCGCATCCATCACCACTCTGG
>CAZCAL010000146.1:0-5280 GCA_964496625.1 uncultured Verrucomicrobiaceae bacterium
CAAGAGGCGGGAGAGTGGGGAGATCATTTTGAGGAGTGGTTTGGGAAAATCAAAGATTTGCCGGGGGGGCTGGAACTTCGGGGGGGGCGCTACTTAAACCGGTTCGGCTTTCACAATCAGCTCCATCTGCACGCCTGGGACTTTGTCGATAGCAGCTTAGTGGCTGGTAGATTCCTCGGCGACGACGGTCTTTACACCGTCGGCGGGGAGGTCACCTGGACGCTCCCTGTGCCGTGGACATCCCTTTTGAGCGTGAGTCTCGGCGTGCCACCGGAAGCGGAAGGTCACGATCACGACGAAGAAGGTCCTGAACCGGAATTCGAAGCACCAGGGGCGCTCTTCGACGATGTGTTTGTCGTCGCAAACTGGACAAATCAATTCGAATACAATGACTTCCACCGTTTCCGGGCGGGACTCTCTGGAACTTGGGGCGATAACAAGTGGGGGAAGACATCGCAGATCTACGCGTCGCACTTTGAGTATCAGTGGAAGGAAAACGGCTTCGATCCAGGCGGGCGCTACTTGCGTTGGCGGACGGAGGCAATGCTTCGGTCATTTGATGCGGTGAGCGGTCCTCTACCGGAGGAAGGGCCATTTGATGGGACTCGGCGAACGGCCGGACTGGATGAGTTTGGCGTGTATTCCTCGATCATTTTCGGTTTGGCGAGCGGACTAGAGTTCGGGCTTCGGGGCGATTACGTTTCCGGGATCCAGAGCGCTGGCTTGGACGAGCGATTCCGAGTGAGTCCGGTGTTGACTTACTTTTTGAATGCGAATCATACCGTTTACTTTCGTGCGCAGTACAATTTGGATCACTCCAATGACTTCGGGACGGAGCACAGTCTTTGGGCTCAAGTGGGATTCAACTGGGGTGGGGCAGAGGTTCGATAACTCAGAGGGAGATTCTAAGATCATGAAAAAAATATTCTTCTCAGCGGCAATGCTAGCGATGGCAACGACGGCCTCGGCGACGGTTAAGGTGGCGACGCTTCACCCAATTCTGGCAGATTTGACTCGGCAGGTGGGGGGTGACTATGTGGAGGTGGTCGAAATCCTCCGGCCAGGGGCAGATGTTCATCACTTCGAGCCTGCTGCAAAGGACATCGGAGCGATGCGTGGCGCGGCCTTGCTCTTAGCCAGTGGCAAGGGATTGGAGAGCTTTTTGGATAAATTGCGCGACAGCGTGGGTGAATCAGTGAAGGTGTTAGAGGTCGGGCGAGGTGTGCCCTCCATCATGCTCGATCCATCGCAGGAGGTTTTCGCCTGTTGTCCGGCCCATGCCAAGGGCGGGATTGATCCGCACTGGTGGCACAGCGCGGATGCCGCCGGCCGGGCGGCCAGGATCATCGCTGACGAATTGGCTGCGATTGATCCTGCCAATGCGGAGGCATACAAAGCAAATGCGAAGGCGACTGCGCGTCACTTTGACGAATTGAAAAGCTGGGCCAAAAAGCAGATCTCAGTCATTCCTCGCAGTGATCGCAAGTTGGTAACGGCTCACGCTGCCTTCGGCTATTTTTGCAAAGAGTATGGCTTCAAATCGGTGCCAGTCCTTGGAATTGGGCGCTCGGATGATGTTTCGCCGCAGTATGTGATGCAGGCGATCAACGTGATTCGGGAAAACAAAATTCGCGCGGTATTCCCTGAAGACCAGGCGAATCCCAAAGTGCTTGCAGAGATCACTCGCAGCACGGGTGCTGCGGTGGGGCGGGCGTTGGTGGCAGATGGCACATCAGTGGAGGCGCACACTTTTGAGTCGATGCTGCGTCATAACGTGGAGTGCATTGTTGAGGCATTGAAACCGCAAGAATAGTGGTCCACTGGAGTTAGTTTTATCCTTCATTTCATGCGCGGTTATCCCCCACTTCATCTGGTTGTCCTTTTGCTGGCGTTTGCTGGCCTTGCCATGCCCCTTTGGCGGATGACAGGAGCGGGAAATCAGGTGGTGATGGTACATGACCATGACGAATTGGACCACGACGAGCACGCGGATGAAGACGGAACGGCGGTGGTGCAGGGAGGGGATTCCCATCCGGAAGGAGCCCATCGGCATGAAGCGGTGCATGCGCTGATTCGCGTGCGTTACGCTCACAAGCCACTGACACTTAGCCTCACGCAAGAGGGCCGGGAGTTGCTTGGTGGAGCGGATTTGTCGGAATCCCCTTTAGAGCTGGAGGGAGACATCGAAGTTTCCCACGATGGGAATGAGATGAGCCTGTCAGCAAAGTGGCCTGAGGGAACGCCCGAGACGGCAGTGACGATTGAAATTGAGCCGGAGGGTTTTGATCGCGTGAGTGAGACGGTATGGGCGGCAGGAAATTTGGACGAGGAGGTATTGCTCTTTAAATGGTGAATTCAGCGTTACAACATGGGGCTCACGACCATACGCATGACCATGTGTGCTGGGGCGGTGGTCAGGCACACACTCACCATCATCGTCTGGAGGTGTCCGATCTGTGCGTCAGCTACAATGAAGTGCGAGCGCTGGAGGGGATCAACTTCGCGACGGAGTGTGGACGCAGCATCGCCTTGATCGGGCCAAACGGGGCAGGGAAGAGCACCCTGCTCAAGAGTTTGGCGGGGCTCATTCTGCCAGATTCTGGTAATATCATCTGGCGGGGGAAGCGATTGACAAAAAGTAGTCATGAGATCGCCTACTTGCCCCAACGTGGGGACGTGAATTGGGATTTCCCGATCACCGTGCGTGGGCTGGTGGAGATGGGGCGCTTTCCCAATCTTGGCTGGTGGCGGCGGTATTCGGATCATGATGAGTCGATGGTCAAACGCGCTCTTGAGGCAATGGATCTGATGGATCTCCAAGGACGACAAATCAGCGCACTTTCAGGTGGCCAACAACAGCGGGTGTTCCTTGCGCGTGCATTGGCGCAAGAGGCGCATGTGCTGTTGCTGGATGAGCCTTACACTGGTCTGGATAAGCCCTCCCAGGAGATCCTAGCAGGACTTTTTCGGGAGCTAACGAAAGAGGGACGTCTGCTCATCGCGAGTCACCATGACCTTCAAACGGTGGAATCCATTTTTGACGACGTGCTGATGCTGCGTCGAACCCAAGTGGCATTTGGCCCGGTGAAAAATGTCTTCACGACAGGGAATATCGATACGGCCTATGGTTCTCATATCATCACGGGCTTGGAGGGCTCTCTCTGACAATGACAACGGATCTATCTGCGGTGCCAAGCCTTGCCGATTTTCTCTCGGAGCCGATCGCCCAGCGGGCTCTACTGGCCTGTGTGATGATTGGGTTTGCGAATGGCTTTGTCAGTGCATTCGTCGTGCTGCGACGATCCGCGCTGACGGTCGGCACGCTCTCGCATTCGCTCTTGCCTGGGATTGCCTTGGTGGTGCTGATAGCGGGCGTGACGAACTGGAGCCTGCTTGCGGGATCTGTGTTTGCCGCACTTTTTGTTGGGCTGGGCTCGGTGTTTCTTTCGCGCACGTCGCGATTGGATCAGGACACTTCGATGGGCATTCTGTACACGACAGGTTTTGCTGGCGGTTTGATCATTTTGCAGCGCCTAAATTTGCGGCAAAAGCTGGATGAATGGCTCTTCGGGAGCATCGTCGGTATGGCTGACACGGATCTCTGGATCGCGTTTGGGATCAGCCTTGTTGCGGTTCTGACGCTGGTGATTCTCCAGCGACCTCTGCTGATCTACATGTTTGAGCCAAATGTGGCTGCAAGCCTTGGTGTGCCGGTGCGCTTGTTAAACTACGCAACCTTTGGCGTGGTGATCCTGGTGCTGGTGTCCTCCCTCCAGGCAGTGGGGTGCATCCTCAGTGTTGGGCTGCTGATCACGCCAGCTGCGACGGTATACCTGCTCACGAATGAGGCCCGGTGGCTCTTCATTGGAGGCGGGATCCTAGGCGCAGCGGGGTCTGTGCTGGCCTTTCTTTTGCAATACCCGCTGGGCTGGTCTGTCAGCGGGGCCATTGTGCTGGTGCAGGGCGTGTTCTTCCTGACAGCCTATGTGTTTAGCCCGCGATACGGATTGTTCGCGAAACGTGAAGTCCAAGTCTGAGCTTAGCCCAGACGGTAAACGATTCGTGCCTTGTCGGTGTCATAGGGCGACATCTCGATCTACACGCGGTCACCCACGACGAGGCGGATGAAGCGCTTGCGCATCTTGCCGGAGATATGGGCCAGGACCAAGTGCTCGTTTGCTAGCTTCACCCGGAACATGGTTCCAGCGAGAACGGCAGCGACGGTTCCTTCAAGCTCGATCGCATTTTCGCTAGCTGCCTCATCGTCTTCTGCGGCGCGGTGGCGCTGCGGTGGCATGTGGGGACGGCGTCTGCCGCCTGCACCGCTGCCCCCTCCTCCTCCGGAGCGTTTGCGTGGGCCGTTGTTGTCGCTGGGATTGCTGCTGTTGTGCGGTGATGTCATGGGCGGGGATGCTCCTCGGTGGACGATAGAATACACGTCAAGTCGGGAGAATCAGCAAAATGCTACCCATTCAGCAATTGACAACTTCTAATTTTGTCCGCGAAACGTCAATCCTGATTCGCTAGCCTTCTCATACCGCACCGTTTGCGGAGCTGCGGTGCCTCCCGGACCGTCTGGCAATAGCTGCCCCTGATTGTTGAACCAACCAGTGCGTCCATTGGTATAGCGCAGCCAGCCTCTGCGATCACCAGACTCCTTGTTATAGATAAACACGTCTCTCCAGGGCTTGCTGGTAGTGAGCCGGGGATCTGCAAAGGCTGGTTTTTCAGAGCGCTTTAATGCTGAGGGAAAAAGAATCTTGCTAAGGATTGTCAAATTGAGGCCTCTCAAATAGTAGCGGTCTGCTGCAGTGCGCATCTCTGGCGCTTTAGCGATTTGGATCGTATTCTCGGCTGTCTGGATGAGTACTCCAAGTCCCTTGAGCCGATCCACCTCCCGCTGAAGTGTGCCTACTGCGTCCGGGGCACTGCTGCGGGTCGCGAGGGCAGCCAGCGGACCCTGAAACTGGGGGTAAAGGTCAGTGGTGTCCGCTAGTGCATTAAAAACGGCGAGAGCGGCCATTTTTCGAGACAGCGATTGTTTGCCTGCGGGGATTTTCTCCTCGAGCAGACTCACTAGCGCTGTTTCAAAGGCACTACGAGCTTTGGCCGCTTCGTCTTTTGAGTTTGGGTCCGCATCCAGGCGTTTGAGCGTTTGCAGGGTGGGGTCAAGTTTTTCCCAAGCCGTACGCATTGCATCACGACCCAGGGTGCCGATGAGTTGCTCGATGAGGGAGGCTGTGATGGGTTCTGACTTCGCCGACATCGCTGAAAAGACAT
>CAZCAL010000146.1:5290-9654 GCA_964496625.1 uncultured Verrucomicrobiaceae bacterium
GATAGCAGATCTCGGCAAGGTGGCCCTTGTCATCATAAAATCGCATTTCATTCGGCAGCATGAAGAAGCTAATCATTGCTGGAGCGGATACGTTGAGGCCATTGCTGGCAAAGACTCCGATATCGATGCGGTGGCTTTGCATGCCTGGTGCGATCATGATCGGAGGCGACCACCGAACACGGATTCGAGCGACAGTGCCATTTTTGTCCAGTTCCATGCGGATCAATCGTGGATCACCCTGAAGAAGGTGCCAGCGTAACTGGATGGGTTTTCCTGAAGGTTCCACTGACTTATCTGCGCTGACAATCATGTCGTAGGTGTCCACATTCCCTCGAAAGATGCGACCGATGGCGACAGGGCTATCGCTCAGCTTGTATGAAGGCACGGTCACGTCTTCGAAGTAGTTTTTGCCAGACTCCATAGGGATCTCCTCCAACACACGCAGCAGCGCAACTGGCGGAATCGCCGCTGGAAGCATGGTGTGCGCGGCAGAGATCATCTTTTCTTCGTCCAGCTGATCACCTTTAAATACCGGCGGGTGGGCCTTGCCAGTGAAGTAGTCTTCCTCAGTTTTGACTTGATGGTTGGAATGTCGGAAGATCGACTGCACGGTTGGCATCAGCAGTCGCTTATTGATTAGAACACGCTGCGTGTCTGTCGGAAAGGCGGCAATGGTCGACAGCACTGCTTTGACGAACGGCATGTCGGTGAAGGAGGAGCCTTGTGAGATAATGAACGAGGGTGCGTTGATGGGGTAAACATCTCCATAACCGCCGATGCCGTTAAAGCCTGGATCGTAGTCATAATGTTCTGGATAGACATAGAGCTGATTGGCCAAGTATTGGCGAGCTAGAAAGAGGCTGCCTGAGGGTTGCAGCATGTAATGACGGGGGATGCTTCCACCGCTCTCGACTGGCGCAGCCATGGAACAGTTTCCAACTGTGGGAAGGTCGCGGATGGAATCCATGAGCGCGACATCCTTCTTTTTGGCTTTTTCTTCCTCGGACGCCTGATAGATCTTCAGTTGTGGATATTCGCTGAGTGGGAGGAGCGAATGGCCGTTATCGCGGTTTTCGTATTGGATGCCTGCAAGCCCTGCGGCAGTTCCTTCCGAAAACCAGGCGTTCAATAGTTTGCCAACAGCGTCCTTTCGTGTGGTGACGACCGCAGGTTCATTGGCACAGGTTACTGATGCTATGATGATGACTCCAAGCCACGCTGCAAGGAGGTAGCGTGTCGTTGCGGGCCTGTTGGTAATGCCTTGCACGGTGGTCATCATTCGAGTGGCTTGCCATTCTGTCAATATGGGTTCTTTCGAGATGGGATTGACGGGGTGCCCCAGAAGGACGAAAAGCGGTGATGAATATCAGAGTGCTCGATTTGAAGTACCAAGGTGTGCCTAGCATCATCGCGGCGTTCCTGGTCGAGTCCGGCGGCGAATTGGCGCTGGTCGAGACCGGACCTGGGTCAACTCTACCTGCCTGCCTGGAAGCGCTGGGGGCCTGTGGCGTGGCACCGCAGGAGATAAGGAAGGTCTTCGTCACACACATCCACCTTGATCACGCCGGTGCTGCTGGGTGGTGGGCGCAACAGGGCGCGATGGTTTATTGCCACCCCGCTGCGGCGAAGCACCTCATCGATCCTTCGCGCCTGATCGATAGCGCCCGACGTGTCTATGGCGAGGAGGGGCTGAGCCAGCTCTGGGGCGAGATGTTACCTGCGCCTAAAGACCGAGTCCACGCCATCCAAGATAACGAAACCGTGGTGGTGGGCAATACCGCATTTAGCGCGTGGGACACCCCAGGGCATGCTCGGCATCATCATGTGTATCACGCAGAGGGCATTTGCTTCACTGGAGATGTCGCTGGGGTGCGCCTCGAACATTGCGGCTACACCAGTGTTGCTGCGGCACCACCACAGTTTGATGCTGATGCGTATTTGGCATCCGTGCAGCGATTGTTGGCGGGGGATTTTCAACAGCTTTACCTGACTCACTTTGGTCAAGTGACTGATGTGCGTGAACATTTGGATGGCTACGCAAAGCGGGTAATCGCAGTGAAGGACCGAATGAAGTCGTGGCTCAGCGAGGTGCCAACTGATGGCGAAGAGCTTCGACGCCGGTACCGCGAGGCTGAACACCAGATCGCTGCAACTGCCGGCGTTGGCGAGTCCCTGTGGGCGCGGTATGAATTGGCGAATGGCACAGGCATGTGCGCCGATGGTGTGAGGTTGAGCCTGGAAAAGTGAATTTTTGGGTTTTGAAAACCGTTTGCGCCCCGTAATGTCAAGTATGACTACGAATTGGGACCCCCCTAACACCGTAAACCTAGTGGAACTTGGCTTCATGGATGCGAGATCAAAGCTGATCGACCTCGCAGCTTTCTTGGATCGTGTACAGCGCGCAGGACAGGAGAATGACTTCCGTGTCCAGGCGCTGAATCGCGCCATTAGCTGCCTGGATGCAAATGAACCGCATCGCGCCCGAGAGGTATTACTGTCTTTCAGCGATCCATCCACAGAGCCCATCCCCCAGGCGCTGACACAGGGAGCCGTGGGCGCATGGAAGGGTGAGTGAACTTCTTTAAAACAACGAAATGCAATACATTGAACCGCATGGACACATGGTCAGCCGCGTAACGGATGACTATGAGCGGATGGCAATCGCGGGATGCGAGGCGATCTGCGAACCCGCATTCTGGGCCGGATTTGACCGCGCCTCCGCACAGGGCTTTTACGACTACTTTCGCCAGATCACCGAGTATGAGCCGAAACGTGCCGCTCGCTTCGGTATCCAGCACTACTGTTGGCTATGCATCAACCCCAAAGAGGCAGAGGACATGAAACTTGCTGAGGAGGTGATGGACATCATCCCGCAGTTCCTTGATCGGCCAGGGGTGCTGGGCATCGGTGAAATTGGGTTGAATAAAAACAGCCGCAACGAACTGCGCATCTTTGAAAAGCATGTGCAAATCGCGCAGGATCACAATCAACTTATTCTCGTCCACACCCCCCATCTTGAGGACAAGCTGAAGGGCACCCGCCTCATCGTTGATGCTCTGAAAAACTTCCCCGGCGTCGATCCGTCGCGCGTGATTATCGATCATGTTGAGGAGCACACCATCGATCATGTTTTAGATCAAGGCTTCTGGGCTGGCATTACCTTATATCCAGAGAGTAAAGCGACCCCTGCACGCGCCATCGATATGTTTGAGTCTCGCCAAGGAGAACGCATCTGGATGAATAGTGCCTGTGACTGGGGCGTCAGTGATCCTCTTGCCGTGCCAAAGACCATGCAAACCATGCGTAAACGTGGCTGGAGCGATGCGATGGTCCGCAAAGTCGCCTGGGAAAACCCAGCCACATTCATGCGCCAGAGCGGCAAGTTTCCCCTCTAACAGACGCCATGGGAGACTCCACCATCCCGGATTGCATCGGCATTATTGCTGGCAACGGCATCTATCCGATCACATTCATCCGAGCGGCTCGCGCAGCAGGCGTGACGAAGCTCGTCATGGCCGCATTCACTGGCGAGACGAATCCAGATCTTGCTGATAAAGTCGAAGCGATTGACTGGTTTCGCGTTGGACAGCTATCGCGGATGATCAAATTCTTCAAAGCACAGGGCGTCAAGCAAGTGGTCATGGTTGGGCAAATCGCGCCACGCAATCTATTCGATCTTCGCCCCGACATTCGCACGTTGATCATGATGGCGAGGTTAAAACAGCGAAATGCAGAGTCGCTTTTTGGCGGAATCGCCAACGAATTGGGGAAAGACGGCATCGAACTGTTGCCCGCTACGACCTATTTGGAAGACCTCATGCCGCCGGCTGGTCATATAGCTGGTCCACAGCCCAAAAAGCGCCGCTGGGAGGACGCTCAATACGGATTCAAGATCGCAAAAGAGAGCAGCCGGATGGACATTGGCCAAACCGTGGTAGTGAAGAACGGGACTGTGCTGGCAGTCGAGGCCTTTGAGGGCACCAATGAGGCCATAAAAAGGGGAGGCGCGCTTGGCCGTGGTGGGGCGACTATGGTGAAGGTTTCCAAGCCCAATCAGGACATCAGATTTGATGTGCCTGTCGTTGGTCCAGAGACGATTCGGACAGCTGCGAATGCAGGGGTCGATCTCATTGCTGTCGAAGCACGAATGACTATCGTATTGGCGAGAGATGAAGTGGATACACTTTGTCACGATCTAAAGGTCGCATTGATCGCGGTGGCTTGATAAATCAAGGCACGAAGGCGCACGGTCATCGTTAATCAGTGCGAGCCGAACGGAAGTCATCGCAGCGTCAAGTGAAGCGCTCGAAAAACAAAAATGGAAAAAAGAGCAGAAAGGGATTGACGGTTGTCTGGGACCATGT
>CAZCAL010000147.1:0-5547 GCA_964496625.1 uncultured Verrucomicrobiaceae bacterium
TGTTTTCGATGAACGCCACCCGACCATCTTCATCACCACAGATCAAATCGATATCCCCATCCGCGTCCCAATCGATCGGCGTCGGCGTGATCATCTCCAGATCCATGTGAACAAATCTCCCTTCGTGTTGGAGACGCACACCACGAGCGAATTTTGGCTTTTCCTTGGACCCAGTGTTCTCGAAATACGTGAAGCCATCGATGAACTCCCCACAGATCAAATCCAGATCACCATCCTTATCGTAATCCGCAACACAAGGTGAAGGCATACCGAAAACGTCAATCTGGGTATTGGCAGCACTCAGCAGTTTCGGCTTGTCATACGCTGGCTTCGCATTCGTTCCGGTATTCTTGATGAAATAGACAAAACCCCGCAGCAGGTCATTGGTCCAGTGACCGTTTTCATCATACGCGTTGTCCCATCCATAGTTGGTCCAGTCCCCCACACCGACGATGAGATCCTGCACGCCATCACCATCGAGGTCCGCGTAGTGCCATTCGTTCGCACGCACCTTGTTCGGATGCACTGCCGCGGATAATGGCAGAAGGGCGGGCTTATCGAGACCCGAATTCTTGAAGTCTGGATACTCAAATCCCGGCGTGGTCACACGCGGTTTGCCCTCGACGTAGCTGATGCGCGCATTGGAGGACCCCTTACTGATCCGCTTTCCAGCCTTAAACACCGGCATCTTACCTCCTATGCCTGGGTTCTCAAAAAAGTAAGTGCCGTTATAGGGTTTGTCAGGGCAGCTAACGACAAGATCCAAATCTCCATCTCCATCAAAGTCCATCGGCAGAGGCCAAGCCCAGAGCCCCACACCAAGATCTACCGCCAGACCAGGATTGTTGTAAGGGAGGCGATCCAAACTTGCCTCCTGCGCATTGGCGGCTGTGAGCAGGAGAAAAATCGGGGCGATACGGGGGATAATCGACTTCATAACGGTGAATTCTTTCTTGTATACAAGGAGGTTCAAAATACGAACACCCACTCTATTTCTTTCGCACTTTGATACTGACGGCTTTTGATTTCGCCTTGCTCGGTTGCGCCATTTCGCGCATTTGCAGGCGCAATCCAGAAGGCAACCCACTATCCAACGCCGGGCGGGATGCGAGACGATCCTGGCGATCAAAATGATCCAATGATTGCTGCAGACTCAGGCGAATGTGATCTTCCATTAGCCGCCGAGCGCTGTCCCCCTGCCCCACTTCCAAGGCCGCCAAGATGTCGCGGTGAAACTTTGCCGTCTCCTTTAACACGACCACGGTGTGCTCTTGGCGGGGTGTGCCAAAAATTCCTGCCAGCACACGGCTATCTCGCACAATTTTGAGCAACCTCTCATTCCCAGCCGCTCGCAAAATCAGCAGGTGGAAACCCAAGTCCGCCGAAAGCAGTCTGCCCATCTGTGGCCCGTCTAAAGAGACTTTCCCGGCATTCTTCAGCTCGTTGACCAAGATATCAATCTCATCGCAAAAGCGTCGCAGGGAGTCGATGTCTTCGCGCACCAAGTGACCGGAGGCCTCCCCCACAGCAAAGGGCTCCAGCGCGATGCGGAGTTGAAAAAGCTCAACGAGATCCTTGCGATTGAGTTTCCTCACCACCGTGCCAAAGCGGGGCACCTGTTCCAGCACACCCTCCTGCTCCAGCGTACGAATTGCCTCACGCAGAGGGGTGCGACTGATTCCCATTTCTGCCGCCAAGATCGTCTCGGAAAGCACTTGCCCAGGTGTGATCTCGCCACTGAAGATCTTCGCTTGAAGATGATCATAGGCTCGATGGCGCAGAGACGAATTTCTGACTGGAGGGCTGCTCACGAGGTGCGATCATGCGCGGCATCTGCTTGTATGCAAGCTGATTGTATTTCCGCGCAAAATCGCCGCCGATCTATTTCTTCCCTTTACCTTTGCCCTTTTTCCCCGGAATTTCAGCGGGCAGGTCAGGACCATTGTCCGGCGGGACTGAGCTGTGCCAGGCTTCGACGGCTGCGGTTAGGCGGCTGACGACATCGGGGTTCTGAGCAGCCAGATTGAGACTCTCCGCTTGGTCCGTTGTGACGTTGTAGAGCCTCGGTTTGCTACCATCGTATTCGCAGAGGAACTTCCAATCACCATCGCGCACCGCCAGGTCTGGCTGAGGTTCTGCGAAGTGCGGTAGCCAGTTCTTCCTGTCGGGCGGGCGCCTCCAGTAGATGGGCGCAGAACGTGAAGCCGTACTTTTCCCGAGGAGAACGGGTGCCACGTTTTCACCGTCAAAACGAACACCATCTGGGATGGCCACATTGGCCAGTGAAAGCATGGACGGCACAAGATCAAAGGCAGCAAACACCGACGTCTGATTGTTGGTGCCGACGGCGCTTTTTTCCATCAGACCCGGCCCCCACACGACCAGTGGAGAGCGCGTGCCCCCTTCATAAACGGTGGTCTTGCTGCCACGGAAAGGTCCAGCGGACCCTGCTCCTGGCTCAGGGCCATTGTCGGAACAAACGAGAATCAGGGTGTTATCCCGGAGCTTGGGGTCATTGCGGACATGTTCAAAGAGAGGACCTAACTGGCGATCCAGTTCTTCCAGCACAGCGAGGTAAAGCTCCCGCTTCGTTTTGCCCCACTTATCAACGGGTGGCCACCATGGGCCGTGGACGTCGTCAGGCCAGAGGTTCACGTAGAATGGCTTCCCCTCACTTGCTGCTTTATCGATGAACGGCAGGGCTGCATCAATGTAGCCGCTGGTGATTTTTGAGCGCAGCATCCAAGTGACCGGCTTGCCCAGACGCTCTGCATCTGCCCAAATCCGGCCGGGCTCTTTATCGCCAGGACGAAGGGTCAGCGGCAGTAACTTCGGCCCCATGCCCTCAAAGTTCGTCAACGATTGGTCAAAACCATACGCAGTGATCGGCGGCGCATCATCCACGTCGCGCTGGCCCCCGAGGTGCCACTTCCCAAAGTGCCCCGTGGCGTAGCCATCATCGTGGAGGATCCGCGCTAAAGTCGGTGCCTTTAGGTCAAGCCAATTGGCTACGCCGCGAAGGGCATTCTTCGCGCGGTTATCCAGATACGACGATATTTGCCAGCGCTGCGGATACTGGCCAGTGGTCAATGCGCAGCGGGAGGCGGAGCAGATGGGCGAGTTGACATAAAACTGTGAAAAGCGAATCCCTTCCGCCGCGAGACGATCCACGTTTGGAGTCTGCGCATCCGTGCCTCCAAAGCATGAAAAATCCCCCCAGCCCATGTCATCAATGAGCACCATGATGAAGTTTGGCCGATCCACCGCTTGGCACGGAAAGCCAACGAGGCAGCACGCCAAGCCGATAATGAGTGAGATGCGATTCATAGCACTACTGAAGACGAGCGAAACCGACCAACATTGCCGAAGAATAGACACCCATTCCTATTCGCAATCCACCCATTGGCGAAGGTCAGTCGGCAAATTGAAAGGAATAGACGTCTGCATTTTCAAGCCTCATGCGCAGGCGCACTGGCCGACCAGCGAGCGCTGCCACATCGCTGCCCTGCTTCCACGTCACAAGGTGGTCGAGCTCATTGCCGAAAAGCAGCTCCGAGTCGTAAAACGAGAAGCCGGGAATGGCTTTTCCATCGACCTCGCAGAGTTCAAAGCGAATCCAACCAACGGCATCCGATGCATAGTTGATGTGCAAACCCTTGCCAGTAAAGGTCAGTGGGCGCGTCACGATTTCCCCAGCCTTGCCGCCCGAATGCAGAGAGACAAATCCATCTTTGCGCAGAGTACCCCGGCGCAATCTCATGCCGGGATGCCTGTAGTGCTCCGTCCAATACACCGAAAGCTCTTCAGGCCCGGTCTCAAGGATACCCCATGCGGGATAGTTGTTTCGGTCAGTCCAAACTTCAGGCTCCGTCGATGGACGGATCAAGGCCTCTGACCAGCGATCAAAATGCAATCCATCGCGACTGCTCATCAATACGGCATCACTGACACCCGGCTCCTTTCTCCCGACAACTTTGGTTCGCCCAGGCACGAAACGGGCGGGCATTCCCAGATAGATGTGCGGGGCCCGCGGGTATGGCAGGATTCCATTAGTGTAGAGATGTTCTTGGCGAGGGTCCGCATACTCCAGGAACACGGGGCTCGTCCAAGTGCGGAAGTCCGCGCTGGTGCAAGTCATGACATCGCGCACTCCATTGCGGCCCTTGCGGTGGTAGTCCACATAGCAGCCACGCTGCGCGTCGTAGAAGGCGAGGTTTTGCGAATCAAAGGCTCCATCCGTGATGGCAGCATGATCGAGCAGTTCACGCCAGTGCACACCATCAGGGGAGCCAAAAACTCCGAGGCCTTTGCCATGATGCGAGTAGGCGATGGCCTTGAATCGCTCGTCCTTCGCTGCCGCCGGGTTGGCATCAAGGAACGGAGTGAAGTTATGCGCAGCGACCCCTTGCCAAATGATGTTGTTGTCTTTCGAGCCCTCACACTCATACAAGCCAGCGTTCAATCGCTCAAAGTGGATGCCATCATTGCTTTCGGCTACGCAACACACCTGGCCATCGGTCCCCGGCTTGGTTTGACCGCGATAGTACATCAACACTCGCGTCCCATCCTGCACCATCGCGAAGTAGGCGGACGTTTCGCCCTCCCAAGGCTTGTCCAATTTTAGCGCAATCTCTTGCGGAACGGGGTGCTGCAATCTGCGCTCGATGTTGCCGCTCTGACCATCCAGCAAAAAGTCATCCACAAACAGCTCTCGATGCTGATTGATCGCATACACAGTCTTTTCTCCAGGCATTGCGCGCTCTAGTCCGGCTGCCCCAGGCTCACTGCCCCCCACCACTGAGAGTTCAGCATCGTCTGCGTCGAAGGTGCCTACATCACCCGAGTACGCATAGATGGCGACCGCTACTTCCCACGCATCAGCCGGTGCGGTTTCGCTGACTTCGACTCGCTGCCAAGCGACGGCAGATCCATTGGTGCGTTCGAAACGATTCGCGATCCGTTGCCCGTAGAGGTCATAAAAGTTCACATACACGCCGGGTCTGCATTTGTCGGCCGTGCGCAACCACGCTGCTGCGGTGTAGATTCCCCCTGGCCTTGCGGGCACTCGGCGGCATTCGAGAAATTGCCCACCGCTTGGGCTGTCATCTTTGAAGCGCATGAAGGCATCCCCACTGTGACCACCCGACTTCATTCGCTCTAGCGCGATCCCCTCGCGCGTCGTCCAGTCATCGACGAGCACACCTTCAGCGGCCGCTTGCTCAAACGAAGGATTCATCGCCAGATTCGTCTCCGCACGAAGCACATGAAAGCATCCAGAGAAGAGTAAGAGAATCGCGGTGAATTTCATCGAGAGGATAATGCCCCAGAGCTGGCTGTCTTTCAGGGGACGCCTCCACAAGTCCCACTGAAATTTTTCAGACACCTCTTCGTTTCCAGTAACCTCGGACTCCAACCACGTACTGAACATGAAACCATTCTTAACTCTCTTTGCTTCAATCGCACTCACCACCGCCGTTTCCGCTGAAGAACTCGGCCAACTTCTCTTTCAAGATGACTTTGAGCGCAGTGAGTCTCAGGAACAAAAGG
>CAZCAL010000147.1:5557-9641 GCA_964496625.1 uncultured Verrucomicrobiaceae bacterium
GAATAGTGCCAGCCGCGCCAAGGGCAATAAGCAGGTCGATTTGCGCAATGGCGCAATGTACATCTACCTTTCCCCCGAAGCAAATCACGCCGTCTCGGTGACGCATCCAGCCGAGTTTACAGATGGATCAGTAACCATGCGCTTCATGCTTGAAGACGAAAAAGATAGCCTCGGTCTCGACTTTGCCGACTTGGGTTGCAAGGAAGTTCATGCGGGCCATCTCTTCGCTGCGCGGGTCAGCCCGAAGCAAGTGGCGCTCCAAGATTTGAAGACTGGCAATATGCGTTTGGACATCAGCGAAGCACGTCAGGCGAAGCAAAAGCTGACCGCAGAGCAGCAGGAGGCACTGAAGGGAAAACAGAAGATGATCCCTGCATCCATCGCGATCGGTAAGTGGCATGACCTAGTTGTCACCGTTGCTGGCGACACCCTGAGCGCCAGCATTGACGGCAAGTCCGTCGGCAGTTTTAGCTCCGCCGGCATCGCGCATCCAACAAAGAAAATGCTGCGCCTCTCCGTGCCACGCAATGCTGTGGTCGATGACGTGAAGATCTGGAAGAAGTAGGGCGACCCTGCGGGTGGACAGTGAATCCACCCGCAACGCAATCATCTCTCGGGGGGAGACGAGTACTGTATCCATCCCTGTCCGAGGGATGGAGGCAGCTAAGTACTACTTCTTGGCCTTGTTCTTGCCCTTGCCCTTCTTGCCTTCACCGCCTTTGAGGGGCCAAGGGAGAACGCCAACGCGCTTTGCCCACTCCTCCCAAAGTGCGGACATCCCTGCAACTCGTTCGGGCTGTTCACCTGCCAGATCATGCATCTCAGTGCGGTCAGCGGGGATGTTATAGAGCTCCCAGCCACCGGGATGCTTTGACACGAGCTTCCAATCACCGATGCGGATCGCGCGATTGCCTTCATGCTCCCAGAACAAGGGCTTGCGACGGTCCAACGGCTTCAGTTCAAAGCTGGGCGCAAGGCTGACTCCCTCCATTGGCTGGATTTGCTGGCCATTGTACTGTTTTGGATATGTTGCCCCAGCCAGATCGACACATGTCGCCATGATGTCGATGAGATGGGTGGGTTGGTGGTACATCTGACCGCGACTCTCGCCGGGGATTCCCTTTGGCCAGTGGGCGATGAGCGGCGTGCTGATGCCGCCTTCATGCTCCCAGTGTTTGTACTCGCGGAATGGAGTGTTGCTGACGTTTGCCCAAGCCTGCCCGTAGCCGATGTAGGTATCCGCAGCGCCGGGCATGACGCCCATCCCTTGGCGCATCGGGTAGCCATCCCGCGTCTGTTTGGGGATCATGTCTGGCTGCAAATAATCCGCAGCTAGAGCAGGCAAAGTCGGCGCTGCGGCACGGTCCGTGCCATTGGGACCACGACCCATACCTTCCGCGCAACCTCCGTTATCCTGAAGGAAGAAGATCAGCGTGTCGTCATACTGCCCATTCTTTTTCAGAGTTTCGACGAGATGCCCGATGTCCTGATCCATGCAATCCACCATCGCGGCAAAGACCTCCATGCACCGCGCTTCCCAGGCCTTGTTCTTGACGCCCGCCCAATCCCCCGCCTGCGGCGAGACCTCCCATTCGGGCTTGATGAGGCCGAGCTTCTTCATCTTTTCCACACGCGCCGCACGCACCGCATCATAGCCGACGTCATACTTGCCTTTGTACTTCGCGATATCCGCCTCCTTGGCGTGCATTGGCCAGTGGGCTGCGGTGAGAGCCACATAGAGGAAGAAGGGCTGATCCGCTGCTCGGGCCTTGTGCTCTGTGACGAAGCGGGAGGCTTGGTCGGTGATGGCATCCGTGTAGTAGTATTCGGTTGGCTTATACTCAGGGTCCGCATACGGGGAGACGAAGGTATTGTCCCGCGTCAGAGTGTTCGGATCGAAAAAGCTACCAGCACCGTGGATGGTGCCGTAGAAGCGATCAAACCCGCGCTGCATCGGCCAATTGCTTTTGTCAGCCTCACTCTTCGGTTGGGTGATGCCCGTCACATGCCACTTCCCGGTCATGTAGGTGGAATAACCAGCGCCTTTGAGCGCCTCCGCGATGGTGACGGCGCGGTGGCTCAACTCGCCCGCGTAGGCTTCTCCAACCTTTGTGGCCCAGCCATCCACCATGTGACCCACCCCCGCCTGATGAGAGGAAAGCCCCGTCAAAAGCGATGCGCGAGTCGGGCAACACCGTGCCGTATTATAAAACTGCGTGTACTTCACCCCGTCCTTCGCCAGCGCATCCAGGTTTGGCGTGGCGATCTCGCTGCCGAAGCAGCCAATGTCAGAGTAGCCCATGTCATCCGCCATGATCAGGACGATGTTGGGCTTGGCGGATGCCGAAAGCAGTGGCCAAAAAACGGAGAGCAGCAGGCAAATCAGAGAGCGTCGCATGGGAAGGAAACGCAAGCCACCGGGCCACATTTCCACGCAAAGCTATCCATGATGCACCCTGGCCCTATTTCAGCGCTGCATACACACGGTGCACATCCGCGTGGCCATCAATGGATTGCAGGAAGTTCGTCACCTCGTCCCGTTGCCCGTCGGTCAATTCAGGATATTCCTTTGGCTGATAGTGCATTTCCGAGGTGGTGACCGCCCAACCGGCAGCCCGCAGCGCCTTGGTGACCATGTCCAGCTGATTGCAGGCACAAAAGAACCGCGCGCCGATGTTCGTCGCCGCATCTTCGTCGTCCAGTTCCATCGGCTCCACATTGTCAGCCTCAGCCTCCAGCGCAGCCAACTCGATGTCGGTGCTCTTATCGGGGTGATGCCCTTCGATCAGGCCACAATGGTCAAACATCCAGGCCACTGAACCTGGAGTGCCCATGCTGCCAGCCTTAAAGAGCACCTTAATTTCTGATGACGTGCGGTTGTTGTTATCCGTCAGGCACTCCACCATCAAGGGAACGCGATGTGGGGCAAAACCCTCAAACACCACCGTCGTGTACTGCACGGCATCCGCCCCGGTTCCGCTGCCTTTAGCCAGCGCACGCTCGATCGCGTCCCGGGTCACGCTCTGCTTCTTCGCTGCGGTGATCGCCGCTGCTAGGCGAGCATTAAATTCTGGATTTGGCCCCCCCAGACGCGCCGCGACCTGAATTTCTCGTGTCAGCTTACCGACAAGTTTTCCTTTGCTGTCGTTGGCGAGATCACGCCATTTCTGTTTCCATTGTGCGCCCATGATGTGTGCAAAAATAAAAGGTGGGTAGTATCAATCCTCGTCTTCGTCCCACTCTTCCTGGAGACGACGGAGGCGGCGCATGACGCCGATTTTGCTGGCCGCTGAGACTCTGTCGATAAAGAGAATGCCGTTGAGGTGATCGATTTCGTGCTGAAAGGCGCGGGCCAGCAGACCATCGGCCTCGAGCGTGACCGATTCGCCATCCAAGGTCTGGTAGGTGACCTTCATCGTCGCAGGACGGCGGATTTGTGCGCGCAGTTCAGGGAAGCTGAGGCAACCCTCTTCGTCAGTGGCCTTGTCCTTCCCTAGATCCAGCTGCGGATTGATAAAGATAATAGGCATGGAGGCCACTAGGTCCGCATCCTTCCCGTTGATACGCAGATAGGTCACGCACTGCGGATTGTGGGAAACATCAATGACCGCCATCTGGACATCCTCCGCCACCTGTGGTGCGGCCAAGCCCACGCCGTTAGCGGCCTTCATCGTATCGATCATGTCTAGCGCGAGCTGACGATGCTCGTCCGTCACCTGGGTGATCGGGCGGCACTTAGCGCGGAGGACGGGGGTGGGGTAGCGGACAATTTCTCTGACCATGTCGGGCGCACCAAAGCGCGAATGCGCCGGATCGCAACTTCTTCGGCACGGAGGATTTTGCAGAATCTCAGTCTCGCGATCAGCTTCCCTCAACTCCGCGCACACAGAAATTGGCTGAAGCCACCGGTGGAGGGCCTAGTGTGACCAGTCAGCTAGTCGGGGTCGGAAAAAGAGGGACACTCTGGCGTCGTTTGGAGCGCTGCCGGCGGCCAGTGGCACGCCGCCCCATTCCAGGCGAATTGCGATTTGACAATGCCTGCCGCTCTGGGGCACAGACTGGATGAGATGGATGTTGTTGTTTT
>CAZCAL010000148.1:0-6210 GCA_964496625.1 uncultured Verrucomicrobiaceae bacterium
GGTGACGAACACGTTCTCTTGGGTCACTGATCCGACCTATGCCAAGACGGGGTTCGGCTGGGTGCAGGCGCTCACGACGGGAGTTCCTGGCTATCCACCGACTTGGACCTTCCTGCGCAATGCACTGATCGGGGACACTTTCTTTGCCTCGCTCCTTTTGATTGCCCATAACGCAGAAGCAATGGTCCGCCAGTTGCCTCGGCTGCCTTGGGCGGGTGCCGTTCGGGCCTAATCCGAGCTAGGTCTTTGAGTTCAAGTCCTCCCACACCTTTGCGAACGCCTCATACAATGCGTTCCAATCGTCGGTAGTTGTCGCCCAGCCACTGCTGACGCGGACGACGCGGCGTAGTTCCTCTGGACTTGCCCCCAGGGCCGATACGATGACGGACGAACCTTCACGGCCTGATGAACAGGCAGACCCTGTGGAGATCGAGAATCCAAGGCGCGAGAGTCGTGTCAGCCATTTCAAATTGGAGTGGGCGGGAAGCGCCATCATCGATGTATTCCAGAGCCGTCGTGCACCCTCGCTAATGACTCGAAGGTCGGAGAACAGCGATCGCATTTTGGCCTCAAAATCGTCTCTCAGCTGCGCCTGTATTTTTGCTGCCGCTGGAGCCTCCGTGTTGGCTTCCTCCAGGGCGCAAACCATGGCTTCAATGCCCGGATAGTTCTCCGTGCCAGCGCGCTGACCATTCTCCTGGGGGCCACCGTGCAACAGAGCTACGTTTTCATCAGGGGACGACAGGACCAAAAATCCAGTGCCTTTCGGGCCGCCAAATTTATGCCCGCTACCGGTGATGTAGTCGCACGCGCCGAGATCTTCTGAAGGCAGTTTGCCGATCCACTGAGTCGCATCAGTGTGGAAGGGGGTTTTGTATTCATTGCAGAGTGCTGCGATCTCGCTCCATGGCTGCAAAACACCGCTCTCATTGCTGGCGTTGATGACGGAGACAATCCCCACTCCGCCCTGCGCCAAGGTTTCGCGGAGAGATTGCATGGAGATGACACCGTCCACATCCACCTGAAGTTCTCTGATGCGCTCCTTGCCCCAGGCCTTGCGCGCGGGAGCGCGGACGCTCGGGTGTTCGATGCTAGAGATCACGGCGCAACGACCAGCATTGACTGGACGTTGAGCGAGAGCGGACAGCAGCATGTTGTTCGACTCTGTCGCACCCGAGGTGAAGACGATACGCTCCGCCTCGCAGCCTAACGCTTCTGCCAGGCGTTCCCTTGCTGCATCCAATCTTTGGGCGGTGTATCCAGCATCGTGATAGAGGCTGGACGCATTGTGCCAATGCTCTTCCGATGCCTTGATCCATGCGTCGCGCGCCACTGCCCGGAGGGGTGTCGTGGCGTTCCAGTCGAAGTAGCCTGTGGTGCCCTTAGCCATCCTTCAAGTGCGGGGTTGGAATCTCCATGCCAGCGGTGCGTGCATCACTAGCGCCATGATTGAGGCAACAAAAAGCCCAGCGCAGACCATGGGATCTTGGCCATTCAAGCGCATGATCAGCGCCAAAACTGCGGCAGACTCTGCGAGCGCAAAGCACACCACGTTGCCGGTCAGAAATCGTCCCTTCAACTTTTCATCATGCCACGATTGCCTGCCATCCGAGAACGGCGCGACCATGAAGGCACGCACCAAAAAGCTGACCAGGATGTTGATTCCTCCGATCACCATCAGTGGCATCGCCAATCCGTCATCAGCAGCCTTCTCTGCTGGCGATACTGCATCAGCGATGAAGATGTAACCAAGGGTTGAGGTCAGCAATGCGAACCAGATCATCAGAACGGTCTTGCCGATGGTGGGAGGGGGCGGAGCTTCCATCGTGAGAGAATTGTGGGGACAAGGGGGCAGTCGTGTGGTGGGCCTCAGCCCAGCCTAACGCGCTCGGGGTGCGTGTAAAGATTCATCGTTTGGCCGCGCACAAATCCAGCCAAGGTCTGCCCGCCCTCCTCGGCAAACTGCACTGCTAGACTGCTGGGCGCGGAGATCGCCGCGATGAGTGGAATGCCACCTGCCAGCGCCTTTTGCATGATCTCAAAAGAGACCCGACCACTCACCATGAGTAGATGTCGGTCTAGCGGGAGCAGGTCATTCTGCATGGCCCAGCCAAGCACCTTATCCAAGGCGTTGTGGCGGCCAACATCCTCACGCAGGACGAGTAAATTTCCATCCAAGTCAAAGAGAGCGCTGGCGTGCAGGCCCCCCGTCTTTGAGAATGTCTCTTGGGCTGCTCGCAGCTTGTCCGGTAGCGTCGCAAGGAGGGTCGCGGGGATTTGCCACTCGGCAGTGACGGGCGCGAACCGCTGGAAAACCGACTCAATGCTGGTCTTGCCGCAGATCCCACAACTGGATGCGCTGAAGACGTGACGTGTGAGGGATTCCCATTCCACCACCACTGCGCCCAGCAAGACATCAACAACGTTGCCGCGCGCATCTTCTGTGGTGTTTGGGCACTGGGTGATTTCTAGGATGTCCTGCCGCCGCTGCACGACGCCTTCCGTGATCAGAAAACCCGCGACCAACTCTTCATCGTGCCCCGGTGTACGCATGACGACGGCGACTGCACGACCTTCCACCCGAATCTCCAGGGGTTCCTCGCGGGCAACGTCATCGCAAACATTCTCCTCAGTGCTTGTATCAATGCGGAGCCGACGCGTCGGGAGCGATTCTATGGATGGATTGCTCATCATCTTTTACTCTCCACAGAGCCTTCCACATAGCGTGGAGAGGCGATCAGATTCACCATTTTTTCAAAGTGTTCGCGCCCGCGCACGATTTCGATTTCCACCCTCATGAAGCAGATCGGGATATCGGTGCGAGGCATTTCTGGCAGACGGACAAAGTCTTTTTCGGTGGTGACGATGTAGTGGAGATCGCGCCGCAGGCAGCGGTCCACGAATTGCACGATTTCCCGCTCTGAGAAACGATGGTGATCAGCAAAGCGTTGCTTGACCTCGACCTTAGCACCGAGTTTACGCAGGCCGTTTTCAAAGCTCTCCGGTACTGCGATCCCAGAGAATGCACCCACATACTTGCCACGCAGCTCTTCCAAAGAGATGCGCTGCCGGGTGTGGATGTCCTCAAGGTAGAGCGCCTTGTGGCGGCACTCGATGATGTCTGCCACGCGGTTGTGCCGTCGGATTTGTTCGATGACTTCGTCACTATCACCATCGGATTTTGTCAAAAAGATAAAGCTCGCGCGACGAAGGTTTTCCGGTGGCTCGCGCAAGGTCCCGCGTGGCAGCATGAACCCCGTGCCAAAGGGCGCAGTGCGGTCAACCAGCACCACATCGTGCCGACGTTTTAGCTTAATGTACTGCAGGCCGTCATCGAGCAATAGCACGTCGGCACCAAAGTGCTTCACTGCATAGGCGCCCGCTTTTACGCGGTCTTTATCCACCACCACCGGCACGCCTGGGCAGTTTGTTGCCAGCATCCAGGGTTCATCCCCAGCGACGTGTGAATCCAACAAAATGTCGTCGCCATCCGATACGACTCGCGGCGGCAGTGGCTCCGGTTTCTTTACGAGGCCGAGCTTAGCACCGATGCGCCGCCAGAGCGGGATCTTTGCTTGACGCTTGCTCTTATAGCCTCGGCTCAGGATGGCCACCCGACGGCCTTTTTCGCGCAAAGCCTTGGCCAGCAACTCCACGACTGGAGTCTTCCCCGTGCCGCCGACGGTGAGATTGCCGATGCTGACTACGGGCACGCCGAGTTGATGATCGTGCTTGTAGCGCTCGCGGAAAAGATGCAGGCGTAGCTTTACGGCACCAAGATAGATCCAGGACAGCCCACGAAAGCCAGCGCGCAGGACGGTGGCACGCACTCCCCGTCGATGGTGGATGATCACATCGATGACAAAATTTTCCAGGTCTTCCAGGGTATCCTTCAAGGTCGGTATCCGTAGCGCAAAGCCAGCCCTGTCCAAAGCAGAAAAGCACAATGGCTCAGCCGGGGGAAACTTGGCGACAGCTTCACCCCTGCGGCGACGTTGAACCTTCCGCCATGCAACGTTTCTTCCTCACCGTCCTACTTGCCTTCGTTGGTGCCTCAGCGCTTCACGCAGCCCAGCCCAAGCGGCCAAACATTCTCTTCATCTTCAGCGATGACCAGAATTTCAAGACGGTGTCCTGTTATCCGAATCATCTCCCTGGCGTCAACACCCCGAACATCGACGCTTTGGCGAAGACTGGAGTGCGATTTTCTTATGCTTACATGGGTTCCTGGTGCATGCCTTCGCGCGCCAGTTTGCTGACGGGGCATCATCCTCATGCGATTGAGACGATGACCATGGAGGGCACCTATCCAGGCAGCAAATACGACCCGCAAGTCTGCCAGTTTTGGCCCAAAGTCATGCGGGAGCAGGGCTATGTGACCGCCCAAATCGGCAAATGGCACACGGGGGTGGATTCTGGATGGGGTCGGGATTGGGATCGCCAAATAGTCTGGAATCGGCCGCGTCATCCAGAAAATGCCGGGGCCTACTACACCGGTCAGATCGTTATGGATGACGGCGTGGAGCGCGAGGCAGATGGCTACTCAACCGATAACTACTCGAAGTGGGCAGCGGAATTCATCAAGGGGGAGAAGCGTGATCCTGAGAAGCCCTGGTATCTTTGGCTCTGCTACGGGGCGATTCACGGACCCACCACTCCGGCGGATCGGCACAAGGGAAAACATAAAGATGATGAGGTGCTGATCCCCTCAGACATCTTCGGCCCACGCCCAGGTAAACCCGACTTTTTGGACAAGACTCAAGCTTGGGTGAAGGGTCCCGACGGCCAACCCGTTGCGGGAAAGAGCGGCGAGGCGTTTGGCGATGAGAGTGGGCGCAAATCGAAGAGCTTTGAGGATTTCGTGCATCAGTCCAACGATTGCGTCGAAGCTCTGGACGAGGGGATCGGTGCCGTCATGGCCGCACTGAAGGAGAGCGGGCAGCTGGATAATACCTTGGTGATTTTCACCGCAGATCAAGGTTTCGGCATGGGGGAGCATGGATTCCGTACCAAGCTAGGCCCCTGGGACGCGACTTACCGCTCGCCCATGATCGTCTCCATGCCATCAAGGCTGCCGCAGGACAAAGTCTGTGGTAAACCCGTGCATGGCGTCGATATTGTCAGCACCATCCTCGCGACGGCTGAAATCAAAGAACCCTGGGAGATGCATGGGCATGACCTCACGCCATTGCTGAAGGACCCAGAGAACGCCAACTGGCCACACCTTTGCCTCTATGAACACACGGGTCGCAGTTACGGCAGCGAAGTCGCCACGATGCTCAAAGAAGATCCGACCGGAGCCGTGCACAACAACGTGCCCTGGTATTTCGCGGTGAATGACGGTCGCTGGAAATACATCCGCTATCTCAAGGCGGGCGAGACTGAAGAACTCTACGATCTTCAGGCGGATCCAGAAGAGCTAACCAACCTAGCCGACGAACCGGCCCAAGAGGCTAACCTCAAACGCCTCCGCGAAGGTGCCATCGCCGAAATGCGTCGCACCAAGGCCAGCTACGTGGACGTCTTGCCACCGACCAAGCAGATGGGGAACTGATCAGTGTCAAAGTGCTTGGTGCTTGGTGTTTGCGTATTTCAATCCGCCCTTTGATGTTGAGGTGCCATGAACACTATCTATTCCAGCACTCATTTCAGGAGCGATCTGACCGATTGGCCAGCCTCGTTCGCTATCATTACCGGCTACGCCACCACTGGTGAGTCTTGGCCGCAGCAAGAAAATGATGCGGCGGATCGAGCGTTGCAGGAGCTTTTAATGGCAGAGGATTTGCTTTGCGGGCGCGTGACTGGATACTCGCCAGACACTGGTCATGCCGAGCCGGGGTGGGCCGCTCCGATCGGATGGACTGAAGCATGTGATTTGGGGCTCCAGTTCAAACAGGATGCGATTTATTATGTGGATGGGGATGTCTTATCAGTGAGTTATTGCGACGATCGAAGGAAGCTGGTCGAAGTCGGGCCGTTCAGGGAGAGATTGTCGCGATTGAGTTGTTGAAGAAAACCTTCGCCACCTTCGTCCAAGGCGTTCATGAAAGTAATTCTATTCCTCCTCATGCCTATGCTTGCCGTGGCTGATCCCGCATCTTCGCTGGCAGGTAAGAATGCCACGCTGAGGGATTCAAAGGGCAAAACGTCGACTAGCACCAGCACGTCAGGCTCTACGACAACCTATCGAGATTCATCTGGCAGCGTTAC
>CAZCAL010000148.1:6220-9598 GCA_964496625.1 uncultured Verrucomicrobiaceae bacterium
GGCCGCATCACAGGGACAGCCTCTCAATCGCGCAGTGGTAAAACTGTATTCCGGGATGCAGGCGGCAAAGTCACGGGATCGTCAAGCACCGCCGGATCAACGGTGACCTGTCGCGATGCAAGTGGTCGATCGACAGGCACATCCTCCACATCATCAACGGGAACGACCACCTATCGCGATTCCGCGGGAAGGATCACTGGCACCAGTGCTGTCTCCGGTAATACCATCACTTTCAGGGATGCGGCGGGACGGATTACTGGAAGCGCAACGGTGAAGAAGTAAGTGCTTGGAATCGCCTGCGGGCAGTGTTTTGGGGGCAGTTTTGCAGTCTGATGAAGTTTTTGTTGCTGCCAGATCGCCTTGAGACATATTGCTTACCCTTCAGCGCAGGGTGAATTTGCACGGATAGCTCAGTGGTAGAGCGGCTCGTTTACACTTCTTGCGAGGCCGTTTCCCTGGGTTGGACAGAGTTGGACAAATGCCCATTTCACTAGGGAAAGAGGGGTTTGGTGGAAGACTCAAAAAGACAGGTTTTCTGTCGTCGGGGGCAACGTTGGGGGTAACAGAACCCCCATTTTAGATGCGGAGTGCGGCGTGAGGGATTCGAACCCCCGACCAACTGCGTGTAAAGCAGCCGCTCTACCACTGAGCTAACGCCGCTTGTTTGAGCCGTGCAAAATTGCGGCAGGTTTGGAGTCATGGCAAGAGCTGAATTCGGGAGATCGCTCTTCAGAATATCCAGCGCGAGAACGTCGCGCAGTGGCGCGATGCGGTGGACCCTAGCTTGGCATTCCCAAGCTGGAACCCTCAATTTTTCCCGGCAACCGAGTATTGGAAGCCAGCTCAACACCTTTCGCTTGCTCAACCAGAGCCGCGAAAGCCGCTTGAGTTTGCAGCTTCTTTTTTTCGTCCTCGTTCAATTCAAGTTTCGTTGCGCCATCTGGTCCTTGAGTGGTGTTTTGCACCTTCACCTCAATCGGCTTCGGCAGAGGCTTGAACGAAGATTCAAGCAATTGCCCCATACCTTCCGGGCTTTGCATGTTGTCAGGAACGGGAACGCTCTCGGTGAGGGTCAATTTACCATTGCCATCCATGCGCCCCTTGAAAAGCATTGTCTGTCCGTGATCGGTCGTCAGGCTGACAATGCGGAAATCATCTCCAGTTTCAGCAGAAACGCCCACACGCTCCGTCAGGAACTTCTTTCGCCCCTCTTGGGTGTCAAGGCCTGCCAAATGAAGCGCTCCGGCTTTCAAAGCAGTAGGTGCAGACTCTTCCTTCCAAAGGTGTTTCTGGAGAGTTCCCACAATGGAATCCAACGCATCGGTCAGCACGCTGCGTGCCCCAGGAGCCGACTGATAATCTGCAACCAAAGCGCCAGCTTGGTTCACCACGTTAACCACCGCATGTTTGTCGTATGCGGTGAGATCGAATTTTCCTTCGCCCATTCTGTCCTCCTCTTCGTCATCTGTAGACGACTGGTCGAACATTCAGCATAGCGCATACGCGTTAATTTTGCCTTACAAAGGCGCAAGCCATTGATTGGGATGCCTTTTGCATCCCTGGGCCGCGACAGCGGCCCGTCGGGGTGGTGTGGGCGGGCAAATCCAGAAAGTATTCGCAGAGCGAGCAAGCGAGCGGCGCGTCTGCTGGGAAAATCCGCTGCCCCTACCGGGGCAGCGCTTCCATGTGCAGGTGCAGCTTTCGGTCATGCGCCATACGGCAAGAGAGCGAAACGGCGCGGCGGTAGCTGAGACAATGATAAACCGTTGTGCGCGGCTGGCGGTCTTGGGTCGAGATGACGGCGACACGCCACGCAGGGCGCTGCCTGCCGTTCACTGTTGCGGCCCCCTTGTGGGGGCCGGTCATTCTGACGAGTGCATTCATGGGCGGGCTTCCTCCTGCTCAAGGTTCAAGATGTAGTTGGCGGCCTTCTGCGCCTGCGAGGCGGCGCGGATAATCCAGCCTTTGGCGTCCTTGCTTTGGAGGGCATGAATCCAGCTTTGCAGGTAGGCGGCGGAGTTGGTGAGTTCGCCCTCAATGATGCCAGCGTGGGCATTCAGGAACGAAGCGGCCATTTCTGCCACAAGCTCTTCCTCGGCGTAGGTCTTGCGGGCTGTGTCGCCGTCGGCGCTGATGCCGCGATTCTCCAGCAAGGTCTTGCGGGCAAGGCGCGAAGCATGGCCGGTGCTGTGTGCCAGTTCATGAAACAGCGTCGAATAATAAGCCTCCTCACCTTCAAAGAATCGCCCCTCTGGCATGTGGACGCTATCGGTTGCGGGACGGTAGCAAGGAACCGCTGCCCCCTCGCGGATGGCTGGCGCGTTGGGCATGGCTTCCACGATGGCGAGGGAGCGGTCGGTCTTTTCGGAAAGGGAAAGCTCTGGCAGGTTCTCCGGTGCTGGAAACTCGATGCCCTCAATCTGTGAAGCATGAAACACGGTGTAAGCCTTCAAAAAGCGGCGTGTCTCGCCCTCGCCTTCCTCGGCATGGCTGCCCTCGTCCTGCTTGTTGTAGGTGCCATACTTCACCACAAGCGACCCCTTCTCCCCCTTGCGGACGTGTCCGCCAAGCTCCTTCGCCTGAAGGAAGGTCAGGAAAAACGGGGATGTGCAACGCAGACTCCCCAGCAAAAAAACGTTAATCCCCTGATAGGCTCTGCCGGTGGCAAAGTTACGGGGAAAACCCACCTTTGAAAAGTAAGGCGACTTCCAGGGAATAACCCCGGCTTGTAGTTGGTCGATGATGCGGTCTGTAACCTGTGCGTAGATGTCTGATTTCATGATGATTCCTCCTGTTGCGGTTTTGCGCAAAGCACTAGCTCGCGCGCAAAACATGCGTGCCCACTGCCGGAGGATCGGGCGGGCAGTCAGAGGGAGGTCTCCGAAGGAGGGTGCCCTTTAGGGACAGCCTTTGGATGCCCTTGACGGCCCGAACGTCCGCGAGGCATCAAAGCCGCCCGATGATGAGGGCGGCGCACTTCACGCGCTGACTAGCGCGGTGTTGTTTGGCACGGAGGCGGTAGCGGCGTAGTCGCAGGGAACCGGAGCAAAGCCGATGCCGCCTTGGTGCGCAAAGGTGGCGGAACTGGCATGGTTCACGGAAAGACGCGGGCCGGCTCTTTGCCGACAGTGAGCGGCTTTATGGGAACGGTGCCAGGCGGTAGGATAAAACACCCGCGCAGCATGGCGGGATTGGGAAAGCGCAGCGGCCAATGCCCGCCTTGCTGCCTGTCTGGCGGATGGGGAGCAAGCTGGCCTTTTGGACGAATGCGCCGCGAGTGACGAAGGAGGAAAAGCGGGCGCAGTCACGCCGCAAGGCTTCGGCCAAAAGGCGGGGTTGCTCGCGGCAGGTGGCGCGGAGCCGAGGGCGTTACGGGAC
>CAZCAL010000149.1:0-530 GCA_964496625.1 uncultured Verrucomicrobiaceae bacterium
GAGTGAAGCGTCCAGCCTCCAATGGAGCTACCAGCAGGCGCTTCTCAACAAGCGGCGTAACGAATGGTCGAAACCTGGGTCTGAAGCGGTGCTCAGAATGATTGAAAGCCCCCAGGTCCGCTTGATCCATTCCGAGGAGGATCTATTGGAGATTGTAGTCGAGTCGCTGGAGCGTTATCAGCATAAATTAACGAACCGAATGCTGCCAGCGGTGGAAGAACTGTGAATGGCGCTGGCAACAAGAGAAAGAATTTCACTCCCAAGGATGAGGAAGCGCTTTCGGGTTCGATCGCTCGCTGGCTTTTTGAAGACATCGGGCCGAATTCCGGCGTCGTGGTCAACCGCGAGGTGCAGCCGAAACCAGGAAGTCGGACGGACATTCAAGTCGAAGCAGTCGCCAAAGTTCCAGAAGGGGATTTTGAACGCCTGACTGTAGTGATCGAAGTCAAAGGTTGCTGGCACGCGGACGTGCGAAGTGGAATGCACACACAATTGGTCGAAGGCTATTTAAAAGACCTGAAACTGAAAGC
>CAZCAL010000149.1:540-2810 GCA_964496625.1 uncultured Verrucomicrobiaceae bacterium
TGGTTTGTTTGCGATCGTTGGGTTGAGGCAAAAAACCTGCTCAAAGTTGGAGACCTTCAACAAGCTCATGCGTGGTTAAATTCAGAAGTGGCACGTTATGATGGCCGCCAACACCCCGAAACAGTCAAAGGTGTTGTGTTGGACTGCATCTGGCCCTTGGAAGCCCCTTCTAAAAGGGCATAGTTTTCAGTCTCAAAACATCGCTTTCCCGCATCAACGATAGCCGGGGTCTACACCGACGAAGCAGACTTGAACCGCAGCAGGTCTCGAAATCAGGGGGCAGACCAGTGCTCTGCGCCCCTACGGGTTGGGAGCAAATCCGGCAGCGACGTGATCCTCTCTCGGAGAGAGGAGTACCGTACCCATCCCTCTCCGAGGGATGGAACCGTGTCATCCCTGGCTTCCGAGGGTCCCATTCTGGAGCGGCACAATACCGCGCGTGCTGCCGCACCCCTGAGCCGAGCCGCAGGCTCCTTGGACTGCGGCAGGCGTCCTGCCGCTTTTTGGAGGCAGGCCTCCTGCCGGACCAATCGCTTTACGTTGGCCAATGCTGGACCGCTATCGCGTTGGCGGAGCTGTTTGGTGTGATGAACATCCCCAGGACTGCGCGCCAGCAGGGCTGGCTGGGGAAAGCGGCAGCAGGGCTGCACGCAGTCCAAGGTGCTGCCGCACGGACCGGAGCCGCAGGCTCATCGCTGCACCTTTACACCCCCGTTCTGTCACGGCACAAAACCTCGCTGCGCCTTTACATCGCCGTTCTGTCACGGTGCAAAACCTCGCTGTACCTTTACATCGCCGTTCTGTAACGGTGCAAAACCTTGCTGCACCGTTACATTGCCATTCTGCAGCGGTGCAAAACAGCGCTCCAACTTCACATCGGCGCTCTGGTAAGGTGCAAAACTGTGCTGTGCCTCTGCACCACTGCCCACGACCTTCAATCCACCTGCCGGGGCGACATCAAGTAGGCGAGGAGGTCGCGCACTTGATTCGGCTGGAACGCTAGGAGCAGGCCTTCTGGCATCATTGAAAGCGGTGGGCTGTCCTGCTTCACGATGTCGGATTTTTCGATCACGGTTTCTTCCGTCAGCATCCGCAAGGTCAGCGTCTTCTCGTTCTGTGCAGCCGCCACGCCACTGAGGATGCGGCCGTCTTTGAGCGTGACTACGATCATCCGGTAGTCGGCCCCGATCACGGCGCTAGGATCCGCCACGTTCTCCAAAAGGTAATCCAAATTTGCTCTGCCAGAGCCTGTCAGATCCGGCCCGACTTTCCCGCCGATCCCATAGAGCGTGTGGCATGCGCCGCAGACGCCTTGGAAGAGCACCCGACCGTTTTTGAGGTCTGCTTTTGCCAGCACGGCAGGAGTCATCTCCTTCTTCAGCCGTGCAATCAATGCCTGCTTATCCGCAGCCGACTCACGCACTTCTCCCCACACTTCGACGAGGCGTTTTGACAGCGCTGCATCGCCCAAGGTGTTGATTTGTCGTGCATGAAAGGCAGTGAGGTCTGTCTTCGGAATCTTCCCTGCCGCCATTTCGGCGAGCATTGGTTCCGCAAATTTTGCGCGGGAGCAGAGCATGTCGATCACAGCCGGACGCTCCGTTGTGCCGAATTTCCGATACGATTGGGCGATCTTCACCCCGATCTTAGGATCATCAAAGAGCCCCAGCCCACGCACAGCGATGCCATTGAGTCCGCGCACCTCCAACAAGGATTCACACAGCTCGCGAAGGTAGGGTGGGCGATTATCGATCAAGGTCTGGAGCGCAGCTTCCCGCATGGCCAGCTCTGCTTTGCCATCGAGCGCCACCTTTTTCACCTCGTCCAAGGCACGACCGTCGCCGAACAAGGCACTGAGATCACGGAGTTGCGTATTCCCCTTCAATTCCTCCTTGGTAAAACCAGCCGTGAAGGCATCCCATGCCTCAGGCTTGGGCGCACGCCGCCAGCCCTGGAAGGCATCCGCCAATCCCATCGTCACCCATTGGCGACACAGCGCATCGCGACCCGCAGTCTGCTGGAGCAGCGCATTCAGAGGTCCTGAATCTTTCTCGACGCGGCTCGCCAGCATCCGCGCAGTCCACTTGAGCAGCCCCGGCCATTCGGTGTCTCCAGCGACAGCCACCAGCCCCATCGGATCACGCTCACCGAGAGCACCGAGGCCATACCAAACCATCGATGGCTGGTCGCGGTCATCACCATCTTCCTTGCGGCTGGCCAGCGCCCGCCCCAGTGCTGCACGCTGATTGATCGGCAGACGTTGCAGGGTG
>CAZCAL010000149.1:2820-3268 GCA_964496625.1 uncultured Verrucomicrobiaceae bacterium
CGCGCCATTTCAGTGAACTGGGCGACCAATCCAGCATCCACTTTTTCGACAGAATTGATCGGCCCAAAGACACCATCGATCAGCCAGGAGTCCGTCAATAAACGGATGGCCCAAACGCGAATGTGCTCATTGGTATCGCTCAGCAATCCCTTGAGCAGCGACACATCCGCCGCGCCGATTTGGTTCAGCGCCCAAAGAGCCCGCAGCCGCACTGGCACGGTTTCTTTGCCATTCGCCAGCAGTTTTCGCAGCGCCACGGTGATCTCTGTCTTGTCTTCCACATCGCGCAATCGCAACTGGCATTGGCGCGCAAACCAAGCGTTTGAGGACTTCATCAGGCGCACCACCGCCACTGCATCCATCCGATCCAGATCAGCCAATGAGACGGCAGAGGGCTTCCCATAGGTGACTCGGTAGATGCGTCCACTTTCGCGATGCACCCCGGTGC
>CAZCAL010000149.1:3278-9570 GCA_964496625.1 uncultured Verrucomicrobiaceae bacterium
GTATCGCTCCAGTCTAGGATGTAGCCGGAGCCATCAGGCCCTGTGCTGATCTCAATGCCACGGAACCAAGGATCGTCTGACAAAAAGACATCCGGCGTGTGGCGTCCGACATAGCCGCAGCCCTCGCGCTCCAGCTTTTCTACATTGGCGCGACGCCCATGCATGTTCAGGGTGAAGAGCTTGCCACGATACTCCTGTGGCCACTGATCGCCTTGATAGACCATCATGCCGATATGGGCGTGCCCACCGCCCAGCGAGTTTGCCTTACCATCGCGAGAAGACTGCCAGCCGCCATTGCGATCAAAGTGCCAGTGATCCGCGATCATATCGAGGCGCTCATACACCGCAGGATTTGGGTCCGCGCCAAAGGACTCCATGAAATGCGCGCCCGGCATCACGTGCCAGAGGTGCCCGTTCACGGTGTTGATGAAGAAGCACTCGCCATTTTCATCCCAATCATGACCCCAGGGATTCGTCGTGCCGTGGCAGAGCGCCTCGACGACCTTGCGTTCAGGCTGGAAGCGCCAAATGCCCCCTTCCAGCGGCACGCGCTTCTCATCAGGGGTGCCGGGCACGCCGATGCGGCCTGGGCAGGAATGCCCACAACGCCCGTAGAGCCAGCCGTCTGGCCCCCAGCGCAGGCCATTGGCAAAGTTGTGATAGTTCGCATCCGCCACGGTGAACCCATCGAGCACGACCACCGGAGGACCATCCGGCACATCATCACCGTCCGCATCGGGAACGAAAAGAACCTGCGGTGGGCACATCAGCCAGACACCGCCGCGTCCGACGGCGACGCTGGTGAGCATTTGCACGTTCTCGAGGAAGACTTTGCGAGTCTCCGCCACGCCATCGCCATCCTTGTCCTGCAAAATGATGACTCGATCTCGCAGCGCCAGATCAAAGCGTTTGGAGCGCTCCGCATAAGTAAAATTTTCCGCAACCCACATCCTCCCGCGATGATCCCAATCCATCGCGATGGGGTTCATGACATCGGGCTCTGCGGCAAAAATTTGTGCGGTGAAGCCCTTTGGCAGATGCAGCATTTTCAGTGCCTCAGGGGCGCTCGGTGGCGATGCACCACCCGGATCCGAATTATAGATTTGCGGAAATTCGGCCCTCGCCTGGATGGCCAGGACAGCAAAGAGAGCAATCAAGATCGGAGAACAGCGATTCATACGGCGAGGCCACTGAACAGCGTTTCCAGCCAACCTCAACCCATCTCCGCACTGTCGGAAAGAATCAGTGTCGATCAATCAGAGGCAGTAGGCCTGCCGCTCCAGGCCGTGCGTCAGCACCTTGGACTGCGCGCAGCCCTGCTGCCGCTTTCCCCAGCCAGCCCTGCTGGCGCATGGTACGTGAAAGCATGGTCACACCAAACACCTCCCCCAACGCGATAGCGGCTCAGCATTGGGCAACCTGAAGCCAGTGACCCGGCAGGAAGCCTGCCTCCAGAAAGCGGCAGGACGCCTGCCGCAGTCCAAGGAGCCTACGGCTCTCCCAGTCCGTGCCTCAGCACCTTGGACTGCGTGCAGCCCTGCTGCCGCTTTCCCCAGCCAGCCCTGCTGGCGCGCGGTACGTGAAAGTGTGATCACACCAAACAGCTCCGCCATCGCGATAGCGCCCCCCTCCATGACGGCGGAACCATTTCATCATCGGCACAACTTGCTCGACATCTCTGATGATTTTCCGCAGGATCGCCTCTTGAATGAACGAGCCAGTTCCCCTTCCTTCAGACGATGACTCCACGAGTGGCACTCGCGACTGGCCCCATGCGCCACCGCATCGGTTACTGGCATCCGGTGTGTATTTTGTTACCGCTCGCACGGTCAACGGCGCGCATCTATTCGGTTCGCCGGAACGTCGGGACTGGTTTCAACAGCTCTTGTTCGATTCATTCTCAGAAAGCGGATGGAAGCTCGAAGCTTGGGCCGTGTTGTCGAATCACTACCACGTCGTAGCGCACAGTCCGAGCGGTGATGCACGGTCACTTGCTCCAGTTTTACAAAAGGTTCACAGTTTGGCGAGCAAGCGAATCAATCGGGAGGACAAGGCCTCTGGTCGGGGGCGTCTGTGGCAAAATTTCCGCGAAACCCATCTGACCTATCAGCGCAGTTATCTGGCTCGATTGAACTACGTGCACCAAAACGCCAAACATCACGGGCTGGTGAAGTTGGCTTCAGATTGGAAGTGGTGCAGCGCTGGACCATTGAAGCGGGCAGTCTCTCCTGCGTGGCTGAAGACGATCGCAAGCTTCCATTACGAAGACATTGCCAGAGCAGATGGAGATCTCTGAATTTACGAGGAGGTGTACGCGGGGAAAATGAGCGTGCCTGAGTATATTGCGTACATCAGCCCAGTGTGCGACAGCACCTTGGACTGCGCGCAGCCTTGCTGCCGCTTTCCCCAGCCAGCCCTGCTGGCGCATGGCACGTGAAAGAATGATCACACCAAACAGCTCCGCCATCGCGATAGCGGTCCAGCATTGGGCAACGTTAAGCCAGTGACCCGGCAGGACGCCTGCCTCCAGAAAGCGGCAGGACGCCTGCCGCAGTCCAAGGAGCCTGCGGCTCTGGGGGGGGCGTGAACTACTTCTTCCCTTTGCCAATCGCTGAGCTAAACCAGTCGCCACCACCACCACCGCCGCCGCCGAAGGGATTCCCCATGCCGCCGCCCGTGTTGCGATTCCGATCTCCGCCGAAGTTTCGCTGACCACCACCGCCTCCGCCGCCAGGACCACCTGCGGGGCGACCACCGGCGCCGCCACCCTGCTTCTTCTCGAAGTCCGGCTTCGCCTTCATGCTCAGCGCAATGCGTTTGCGGGCGATATCGACCTCCGTCACGGTGACCATGACGTGCTGCTGCACTTTGACGACTTCGTTCGCATCCTTGATGAAGTGATCAGCCAACTGGCTGACGTGCACGAGGCCGTCCTGATGCACACCGATATCCACAAAAGCACCGAAGGCAGTGACGTTCGTGACGATTCCAGGCAGTTTCATCCCTACCGTCAGGTCTTTCATGTCGTTGACGCCTTCAGCAAATTGGAAGACTTCAAACTGCTTGCGAGGATCGCGCCCTGGTTTTGCCAGTTCGTTCATGATGTCCTGCAGAGTCGGCAACCCGACCTCGTCACTGACATACTTTTTGAGATCAATCTTTTGCCGAGCGTCAGCACGCTGAAGAAGATCTGGCACTGTGCAGCCGACGTCCCTGGCCATTTTTTCGACCAAAGCATAACGCTCAGGGTGCACGCCGCTGGCATCCAGAGGGTGCGCTGCGCCACGGATGCGCAGGAACCCGGCGGCCTGCTCATAGGCCTTATCGCCCAGGCGTGGCACTTTGAGAAGATCACGACGTGAGGCAAAGGCACCATTCGCTTCGCGATGCGCCACGATGTTACCCGCAATGCTTTGATTGAGCCCAGAGACGTAGCTGAGCAACTGCTTGGACGCCGTATTCAACTCCACGCCCACGCCATTCACTGCGCTGATCACCACGTCATCGAGGCTACCCTTGAGTTGGTTTTGATCCACATCGTGCTGATACTGACCGACGCCAATGGCCTTCGGATCGAGTTTCACTAGCTCCGCCAGTGGGTCCATCAAACGGCGGCCAATGGAAACAGCGCCACGCACCGTGATGTCATGATTCGGGAACTCTTCGCGGGCGACCTCGCTGGCGGAGTAGATCGAAGCGCCACTCTCGTTCACCATGATCACCGGGATGTGCTTGGGCAGGCCGATCTTGTTGATGAACATTTCCGTCTCGCGACTGGCGGTGCCGTTGCCGATGGCGATGGCTTCAATCTTGTAGTTCATGGCCAGTCCCAGGATGAGGTTCTTGGCGTGGATGAGACTATTGCCTTCGCCGAGAAGATAAATCACGTCGTTGTGCAGCAGCTTACCCTGTGCGTCCAGCACCACGACCTTACAGCCCGTGCGGAAGCCGGGATCAATGCCCAGGACGCGCTTCTGCCCCAGAGGCGCGGCGAGAAGGAGTTCGCGCAGATTGTCAGCAAAGACGCGCACTGCTTCAGTGTCTGCTTTTTTCTTGGATTCCAGGCGTGCCTCCGTCTCCATGCTGGCACTGAGAAGACGCTTGAAGCTGTCGGCGGCAGCGAGACGCATCTGCTGGGAGGCAGCCGTATTGCCCACCACCGTCAGCCTCTCGACCAATTGAATGGCATCGGCTTCTGGGGGCTGAATGCGCAGGATGAGATGTCCTTCCTTTTCGCCACGGCGGATCGCCAACATGCGGTGGGAGGGGATGGTTTTCATCGGCTCCGTCCACTCGAAATAATCGCGGAACTTCTGCGCTTCAGCATCCTGCTCTTTGCCGAACATGACCTTGGAAGTGACGGTCCCCTGCTCTGCGAAGAGCTTACGCAAAGCTGCGCGAACTTCCGCAGTATCACTGATCCGCTCGGCAATGATATCGCGAGCCCCAGAAAGCGCAGCCTCGATATCCGGCACTTCTTTGGCTTCATCGACAAATTTCGCTGCTTCGCCATCCACATCCACTCCGTGAGTTTGTACATTGGCCTCAATGAAATCCGCCAGCGGTTCCAGTCCCTTTTCTTTCGCGATGGTGGCACGGGTGCGGCGCTTGGGGCGGAAGGGAGCAAAAAGGTCTTCCAGCACGGTCATCGTGTCCGCCTTGGCGATCTTCGCCCGCAGCACATCGGTCATCAAATTGCGCTCTTCGAGGGACTTGATGATTGAGGAGCGGCGATCATCGACGGCCTGGAGTTGCTCCAGGCGATCCCGCACCGTTTGGATCTGGACTTCGTCCATCTCGCCAGTGGCTTCCTTACGGTAGCGGGCAATGAAGGGGACGGTGGCACCATCAGCGAAGAGCTGGGCTGTGGCACCGACCTGGATAGGACGCAGTTTCAGTTCAGCGGCGATTCGTTCGACGTGGGCGAGATTGATGTTCAGTTCCATGAAAAAGGGGCGGTTGGGAAAAACGGTGTGGTCTGGGTAGCGAGACACCACCCGGCAGCAACCCTTAAGAGCACCTCAGGCGAAACTTTTTCCGAACCTTCCACCTTGACACGGCCCCGCATCTTCCTAGCAGCCTGCGCCTTCCCCTTGGCTAGACAAACTGCCGCCGATACCGCAGCGGAGTCACCCCCATGTGCTTGTGGAAGTGCAGAGTGAAGCTGCTCTGATCCGTGAATCCCACGGCCCGGGCAGCCTCGCTGATCTGCACATCCGGGTCAGACAAAAGCTCGCACCCTGCCTGGATGCGCAGCTTCATCACCACGGCCTTGGGGCTCAGGCCAAACGCCTCCACAAAGCGCCGATGCAGTTGCCGCGTCGAGAGGTGGGTCAGCTCCGCCAGTCCCTCGATGGTGATCTTCTCGCGGAAGTGCTTGCGGATATGGTCCACCGCCCGGGCGATCCGCTCATGGGCATGCACCTCTTCCGGCGCACTGCCATAACCTCGCGAAATCCCCATGACACCGATGACCTTGCCCTTCTTATCGCGCACGGGCATCTTGTCCGTGACAAACCAATCCGGCAGCCCCTGCCGACTGAAGAACAATTCCACAATGCGCCACTTCGGCTCCCCGGTCCGGATCACCTCCTCGTCATCGTGTCGAAAGTTCTCCGCCAGTCGCGCTGGGAAAAGTTGGAAGTCGTCCTTCCCCACAATTTGCGCTTCCTCCGCAAAACCAAAGCGCTCCACGAACGCCTGGTTTGCGCACATCAGCCGGAAGTTCAGATCTTTGGCAAAGAACGACACGCCAGGGATGCGATCAAACAACGCATAGAAGGGCGTCCCCGGCCCGATGCGTGAGAGAAAGCGTTCCCGGTCCACTAATGGATTTGCTGTCATTGTTTCTACTTCTTATGGATCCATAGAACCCAATCGTGATTTTGCTGAATCGCAGGATTCCAATTCACGACGATCCCCGAACCACCGATGGTGCCGAAAACTTCCGTTGCCGCACCTGTCGCCGGATTCATCCCTTGCAGCACTGCATCCTCCCACTTCATTCCCAGCTTCGAAAAGTCCAGCGTGACCCCGCGTGAACCAGCGTTTGGCACATAGACCACGGCGAAGCTCCCATCCCCAGCCATGGCGGCCATCGGCACTTCATCGGCCTTCCAGCCGCCTTTGGGGGCGTTCGTCACCAGGCCATCTTCGCGCCGCAGGTCCCACCACTTGATCTGTTCGAAGAACTTCCGCATCACGCCCATCTGCGCAGCGCCGGGCAGCTTCAGGGCCTCCGTCCAAACGGTGCGCGCATCCGTGACTGCTGGACGCTTGGCGGGATCATGAA
>CAZCAL010000150.1:0-980 GCA_964496625.1 uncultured Verrucomicrobiaceae bacterium
ATTCGGGCACAGGTAACCCATCCACTCCATGTTCTCTGCCGCTACTTCGGGTTCAAGCAGATGGGAAATAAACTTCATCGCCAACGCGGGTTGCGGTGCGGTCTTTGGGATGACCATCTCATCACAGCCAATCGTTACGCCTTCTTCCGGCACGATGATCTCCACGCGATCATTCTCTTGCGCGACTTGAAACAAATCGCCGCTGTATCCATGCACCATGAGAAACTCGCCGGAATCTAGCCCTGCCTTGTAGCCCTCGTTATCAAACTTCGCGATGTTCCTTTTCCAGCGGATCACCACATCTCGCGCTGCGGCCAGTTCCTTTTCATCGCGCGAATTGAGGCTATACCCCAGGGACTTCAGGGCTGCCCCGAGGGTCTCGCGCATGTCATCCAGCAGCGTACTGCGTCGCCCGAGATCACCGCGATCAAACATCGCCCAGCTTGGCTTCACGTCATTCACGCGGTCTTTGCGCACCGCGATCACGGCGTAACCCACCGTGTAAGGCACACTGACTTTCATTGCCTGATCATGCACCTTTGATAGCACTTCAGGATCAATGTTTTTCATCCCAGGCAAGGCCGCATGATCGAGATCTAACAGCAAACCTTCCTCCTGCATCACCTTCACCATGTAGCTGGTCGGGAAGATGAGATCATAGCCCGTCGCCCCGGCTTTGAGCCGCGCATACATGCTTTCGTTGGAGTCAAAGGTATCGATGACGACCTTGCAATCATTGGCCTTTTCGAAGGCTTTCACCACATCAGGACTGACATAATCTGCCCAGGTATAAACATGCAGAGTGTCTGCTGCGTGACTGCAAAACGGCAAAAGCAGCGAGGCAAAAAGGGCGCGGGTTTTCATGGAGATGTAGAGGTGTTACGGTTGAGTCGATACGAAAGAGTGACAGCCAAAAAGGTGACACACAAGAGCAAGGTGCTCAATGCATTGATCACAGGCAGGCTGCGACTCGTCTTCAT
>CAZCAL010000150.1:990-9465 GCA_964496625.1 uncultured Verrucomicrobiaceae bacterium
CGGGGCCTGAGACAAAGAAGGTGATCACGAAGTCATCAATCGAGAGAGTGAAAGCCAGCAGCGCCCCTGCGATGATTCCCGGCTTGAGCAGCGGCAGCACCACCCGACGCGCCACCTGCCATGGGCTGGCGCCGAGATCACGTGCGGCGTCGATGAGGCTGGCGTCAAAGTCTCGCAAGCGCCCAAGCACCACCATCGCGACGTAGCTCACGCAGAAGGTCACATGCGCGATCCAGATCGTCAGCATCCCCGTATCGACCCCTATCGCGACGAAGAGCGCCAGCAGTGCCATGCCCATGAGCAGATCCGGCACCACCAATGGCAGCATCACCAACCCGTGATGCACACCTTGCAATCGGCTCGCGTAGGACCGCAGCGCCCATGCAGCCAGCGTGCCAAGAACCGTCGCCGCCAGCGTCGCAGACACAGCGATCTTCAAGGTCACGGCCAGGGCCTCCCACACCTCATCGGCTTCCCAGAGCTTCTCATACCACTTCCAGGTGAAGCCATCCCAGGACCCGCCAAAGCGTGAGGCATTGAACGAGTTCGCCACTAGGACAATCAGCGGTGCATAGAAGAACACCAGCACCAGGAAGGTCACCGTCATGGGCAAGAGGGATCTTTTCATGCCCTGCCCTCCCTGCGCCAACGACGCGCTGCAGCGATGAGCAGTGGCACCATCACCAGTAGCAGCATCAACGCTGACAGAGCGCTCGCCGCTGGCAGATTGCGATCACTGAAGACGCGCTGCGCAATCTTGTTACCGATCATTTCATCACTCACTCCGCCCACCACTTGTGGGATGACGTATTGCCCCAGCGAACTGATCAGCACCATCAGCGCTGCCGCGCTGAGACCACCCCAGACGCCTGGAACAAAGATCTTCCAGAAGGCGTTCCATGCACCTGCCCCCAAATCGCGAGCAGCATCCAGGAGAGCGAAATCAAACTTCTCCGCCGCCGCGTAGAGAGGCAGGATGGCAAATGGCAACTGCACATAAATCATCACCACCACCACGGCCCCTGCATTGTAGAGCAGCTGCTGATCCGGCGACATCCACCCCAGAGCCATCAGCCCTCGCGTGATCACCCCATCGGGATGCAGCAGCGTTTTCCAGGCAAAGATTCGAATCAAAAAGTTCGTCAAAAACGGCAGCACCACCAGCAGCAGCATCAGACCCTGCCAGCGACGCGGGAGGCGCGCCAGATGATAACTCATTGGCAAGGCCAGCAGCAGACAACCCGCGGTTGACAAAACACTGACCCAAAAAGTTCGCCACCAAATCGGCACATAGGCAGCATCCGCGACAGCGCGCACGGCATCGAGCGTCCAGCCATCCCCTACCCCGCCATGCAGATCTGCTGGGCGGAAAGACAGCACTAGAATGAGGCCTGTCGGGATTGCGAAGAACACCAGCAGCCACAGCAACGATGGTGCAGTCACCAGCCATTCAGTCAGCTTTTTCATGGCGCAGATGGGGACTTGGATTCGATCAAATGGCAGGCTCTATCCGCGATGCGCAGTCGCACTTGTGCCCCACGTCCCCAGATCGCCGAGCCCTGCTCCTGAACGAGCAATCGCTGACCTGAGCAGGTGACCCAATAGCGGGTGAAGGCACCAAAATAGATCACCTCATCCACCACAGCGGCGATACCATGATCGCTCTGACTCAGAGCCAAATGCTCCGGCCTCAGGCTCAGTGCCACCGTCTCGCCCAGCTTTGCGCCACCACGCACATTCACATTGCCGAGGCCTGGAACGGCGACGGTATCGGCAGCAATCACCGAGCCACTCAGTAGATTCGTATCGCCAATGAACGAGGCGACGAAAGGAGTGCGCGGCGATTGATAGAGGTTCGTCGGCGTGTCTACTTGCTCGACGCGTCCCTCATTCATGACGGCGATACGATCACTCAGGCTCATCGCCTCCGCCTGATCATGCGTGACATAAACAAAGGTCGTGCCGACTTCGCGGTGCAGCGCGGCGAGCTCCACCAAGAGGTGCTGACGCAATTTCAGATCCAGCGCAGCAAGAGGTTCATCCAGCAAAAGCACGCGCGGCTTATTGATCAGCGCCCTAGCAATCGCGACGCGCTGCTTTTGACCTCCACTGATTTGAGAGGGGCGCTTTTCAGCTTGATCTTCCATCTTCACCAGCGTCAACATGCGTGCCACCTCATCTGCGATCTTTGATCGAGACCAACCGGCCATGCGTGGGCCAAAGGCGATGTTTTCCCACAGCGTCAGGTGCGGAAAGAGGGCGTAGTTTTGAAAAACCGTGTTTACCGGGCGACGCTCCGGCGGCAGTCCCGCCACGTCTTTACCCTCCAGCAGAATGCGACCACTGTCTGGAGCATCAAACCCAGCAATGAGCCGTAGGAGCGTCGTCTTGCCACACCCGCTGGGTCCCAGCAGCGAAAAAATTTCGCCTTCCTGAATCTCCAGACACACCGCATCGAGCGCCCGATGGCTACCGAAGCGCTTGCTCAGTGTGTCGATGACCAAAAAGTCCTGCATCCCGCAGCGGTAGCGTGATTCGTCACCGTGTGCAAGATCGCTGGAATTCTCGTCACCGGAAAAACCTTGTGCGAGGGGCGAGAGTCGATACGATACCGGCTCTCTGATTTATTGCGAAGGCGTGTGAAAATCCTGGTTTTACTGGCGTTGATCTCCCTCGGGATGGCCCCTCAGGGGGCTTCCCAGCCTGTCGCTGCCCCTGAACCGGCGGATGACATCTCCGCGGCAGATCGTCTGGCCTTAGATCTGGCACGACTCCAGAACCATCGGCAACTTGTCGAGGCCAGTCTGACCCCGCTGAAGAGCTACATTTCCTCCCTCTATCTCCTGGAAAAACAGCGCTCTGAGTCTCGCGACTACGCTGCGGCCATCGCCGCACGCGATGAACGCCAGCGGATGGAGTCTGAGCTGGATCGTCTGGCCAAAGAACTGCTGCTAATGGAATCCCGTGAACGCTCGCTGAAGGCGGAGCAACTGCCTGACGTCATCGTGCTGGCCATGGACAATGCAGAACTCCAGGGTGTATCTCGAGATCCAGGCACAGGCGCTTTGACCCAATGGCAAAAGCCGGGTGCCACCGCCACCTGGAATCTCCCCGGCTTACCCCCAGGCGGCTACGAAGTCGTTCTGGTCTATGAGTGTGGAGCCCTGGAGGGCGGATCTTTGCTGATTAAGGAGCGCACTTTTTCCCTCACCACGGACATCACCACCACCCTGCGCGGCCCCACTGAATTTAATATCGGCACGCTGAAGATTACGGACGGTGGCGGCCAATTGGTGCTGACGGCGCGCACTGTTGTGCGCGATAATTTGATGAAACTGCGGGAGTTAAAATTGATCCCCGCCAGCCGCTGACATGACTCGACAGCCCTCCAGCAAAGTTGCCCTGACCGCCTTCCTTCGGATCGCGGGCATCGCAGCGCTATTGATTGGCAGCAGTCTCGCCCAGACGGTCGCGCCGCCAGATGTCTCCGCTGATCCTGCGGCGCTGGCAACGCTGCGTGCCACCTTTTTGCGCTCCATTTTGACCGGCTCGCAGACCCTGACGGATCAATACACGCGCGCACTCCGCAAGCTGGAATCCGAACTCGCCACTGGGGGCGACTACGAACAAGCGCTGGCAGTGCAAAGACGCAGCGAGGAACTTAGCGCGATCTATACGACGGCGGATTCTTCCCTGGCGCAGAGCCTGGCGGTGCCGCTCTCCGTCAAGACGGTGAAGCTCTCCGGCGTCACCGTCACGGATGACAGCTCCCTTTCTGGGTGGCGCACGCTGGGCAGCGGGGCGGAGTGGACCTCCATCAAGATCACCCCAGGCGATTTTAATTTGGAGTTCGACTACACGATGGGCGATGTGCCCGTCACCACCCCGTCCAGCGCCCTCAGCGCCCGCCAGATGCCGGTGGAAAAGGCGATGTTTGACTTTTATGAGGCCTCCCTGCTCGCAGGAGCCTCAGAAAACCGCCGCAGCTTTGAGCTTTCCCGCACGACCGACGCCACCAAGCCGTCCAGTCAGCGCGTCGGCCCCATTCACTTTACCCGCAGCCCAATCACCCTGCGCCTTTCCGCCACCAACGGCTATCCGGCGAATATCATCCGTATCAGCAACCTCCGGCTAGTGCCCGTCGATGCGGTGCTGACCGACCCCACTGCTGCCGCCATCGATCCAGGGGCGGAGATCCATAAGCTGCGGGCCACCTTCGCAGCAGAGTTGACAAAAAATCGCGAGCCCGTTCTATTGAGCCAAAAGGCCAATCTCATCGCCCTCCAGTCCCAGCACCCGGCCATTGCGGCGGAGATCAGTGCAGAAGTCGCCCGCATGAGCCGTCAGGAAGCCAAGGCCTCCGCCGATGAACCTCGTCTGCCACGCCCCATCGCGGCACTTTCAGGTCTGGCAGGATTTCAGGATCTCGATGATGCCAAGTTCGTGCCTGCGGACACCAACACCGGGGACCGCTTCAAGATCACTCACGACGGCCAGACTTACGACATTCGGCTGCTCTGGATCGCTTGTGCGACGCCGACCCCACAGCCCACTGATAGCCGTGAAAAAGCCTTCGTCCGGCACTTTGGCATTGATGCCGCCGATGCACCACTGTTTGCCCGTGCTGCCCAGGAGTTCACCGCTGGATACCTGGAGGGCAAACCTCTGCGAGTGCTGATGCGCAGTGCAAAGGACGCCTCGGGAGCCTACCCCGCGCTGGTGTTTGTAGAGCCCATCGGCCTTTTCCAGAACGTGCTGGTCGGCCAAGGACTCGCCGCCGTTTTGCCGCTGCCTCCCGGCAAGCGCACCCTGATGGAGACCGCCCTCCACGGTTCCATGAAGGATCGAGAAGACGACGCCCGCAAGCGCGTCCCACCCCCAGGAGCTTGGGCCATCGGCAAGCCAGATCGCAGCCCGCCCCCAGCGAAACCATGAACCGTCTGCTCGCCTCTCTTTGCCTGCTTTTGCTGCACACTGCGCCCAGTGCTGCCCAGACGGCCAACGCCCCGGCGGCAACTCCGCCGCAGGCTGACGACTCCCGCCTGAAGCAGTATGAGACCACTTACCAGACGGAGCTGAAGAAGCTGCACATTCCCTTGCTCAGCAAGTATCTGCTCGACCTGCAGAGGCTCAATGCGCAGACCATTGACCCCACGCAGCAGGCCGCCATCACGGCGGAGATCCTGCGTGTGCAAAAAATCATTACCGCAGGTGGCGTGGTCGATTTAGCCAGCGCCGCAAAGGGCACCCGCGAGCCCACCCCGCCAGGGTCGATGGATAAAGATGCGTCGCCCAAGGCCAAAGGCAGCGGCCGCGCCCTGCTCACCCTCACCCCAGCAGACGCGACTGCCATCGCCCCACATTTTGCAGGCGATACGGAGGCTGCCGCCGTGGCGCAGATCTCCTGGATGGTGGATGCCTTGCCCGCTGGGTCGTATGAGGTCATCGCCGAATATTCCTTCCCCAACATCGCTGGGGATACCCCCGTAAAGGTCACCCTCGCCAAGGAAGTCATCGAGACGAAGCTCACCACCATGCGGGCGACGAAGGATGCTACCCAGTTCCGCATTCTCCGTGTCGGCAGGCTCGATCTCGCGGAGGAAATCGTGCACGAGGCTCTCACCCTAACCGTCGCCGATGGGCAGACCGCACCTTACCCCCTGCTGAGGCAGATCATCATTGCCCGGGCAAAGAAAGAAGACCGCCCCACCCCGCCTCCCGCGCCACCAAAGAAAGAAGTCCCGGTTCAGTAACGAATCGACTCCCACCACTTCAGGCTTCCCTTCGCTACCCCGAACCGCTTTATTACCACCATGAAATCCACCAGCCAGACCTCCCGCCGCAGATTCCTCCAGACCAGCGCCGCAGCGCTCGGCTTTCCCACCATCATCCCCGCCAGCGCCCTCGGCCGCGATGGTCGGCCTGCCCCGTCGGAGCGCATCACGCTTGGGGCCATCGGCTGGGGCACCATCGCTGGCGACTGGACCCCTTCCTTCCTCAACAATGAAAAATGCCAAGTCGTCGCCGTCGCAGACCCGATGAAAGAGTACGGTCACTACGGCTACAAAGGCGAAGAGACCGGAGGCCGCGAAGCAGGACGCAAGATCATCGACGAGCACTACAGCAAGGCCGCCAACAAGCCTGTAAAGACCTGCACCGCCTATGCAGACTTTCGCGAGATGATGGACAAGGAGGATCTCGACGCCGTGCAGATCTCCACACCAGATCATTGGCACGCCTACATCGCCATCTACGCGGCACGCAAGGGCAAGCACATTTACGGCCAGAAGCCGCTCGCCCTCACCATCGGTGAAGGCCGCCGCATGTCAGACGAAGTCAAAAAGGCCGGCATCACCTGGCAGACAGGCAGCCAGCAGCGCAGCGATATTTACTTCCGCATGGCCTGCGAGATGGTGCGCAACAACCGCATCGGCAAGATTCAGCGCGTCCTCGTCGGCCTACCCGGCGGACATACCAATTGGAATCAAATGGGCGATCAGCAGGCCCCCGCACCCATCCCCGCAGACTTCGATTTCCAAATGTGGCTGGGACCAGCCACGGAGATGGACTACCGCCCCGCGATGCTCCCCCTGAACTGGCGGCACAATTACAACTTCAGCGGCGGCATGATCACCGACTTCGGCGCGCACCACATCGATATCGCCCAGTGGGGTCTCGATACCCAGCTCACCGGCCCCATCGCGCTCAAGAACATCACCGGCACCATGCCTGCCGCCTCAGAACTCTACAACACCGCCACCGCCTTCAAGTGGGACTGCGTTTATGAAAATGGACTCACCGTCACCGTTGGTGATACCAGCAACAAGCTCATGCCACAGGTAGAGGCCGCCACGAAGGACACCAAGAAGCCCTTTGACCACTCCGGCATCCTCTTTGAAGGCGAAGGTGGCAAATGGATCTGGGTCAATCGCGGCAAGATCCTCGCCAGTGATCCCGCCATCCTCCGGGAAAAAATCGGTCCCAACGAGATCCACCTCTACGAGAGCAAGGACCACAGCGATAACTTCCTCACCCACATCTACGACGGCCAGCCTACCGCCGCCCCAGTGGAGGTCGCCCACCGCACCATCACCATCGCCCACCTCGCCAATATCGGCTTGCGCACCGGCAGCAGCGAGTTGCAGTGGAATCCAAACACAGAAGAAATCACCGGGAACGCTGCTGCCAGCGCCCTGCTCACCAAAGAATGGCGCAAGCCTTGGGCTCTTTAATTGTGATCCGCCGCCTCGCCCAGATCCTTAGCAGCCTCCTGCCTGCCGTGCTCGCGCTCGGTGCCGCAGGTGGCCTGCGCGCCCAGACCTCAGAGTCGCCGCCCGTCACCGCCCAGGCCTATATTTATGTAGAGCCCTACCAGACGAGGTTCGAGTTCATGCTGGATCTGCGCACCGCCATGCGCTGGCTGGAGGTCGGGGATTACACCGTCGCGCAGCTCCCTCCCGGGCAGTCAGACACCCTCTTGGCAAAGGCCTCAACGCTCGCCCAGACCTGGTATGAGGTCAGCGTGGATGGCAGCACCCCCAGCCTCGCACCGCCCACCGCCCACATCGTTCGGGGTAAGCCCGGCCAGACACTTCCGCTCGATCCCGCCGCGCCCATCGTCGTGGCGGACTGCATGTTAGGGTTGATCTGGCAGGTCCCCACCGGACCGCAGCCACAGCAGCTCAATTCCACCTTCCGCTGGGCGGATACCAACCTCAAGACCGTCCCCGTCACCCTCTTCTTTGGGAAGACCATCGATCATGGGGAGCTCCTCAGCGTCTCCCCCTCCATCCTATGGCAAAATGAGGGTCGCCTTCCCGCCCCACTCCCCCTAGCCAAGGTCCCAGAAATCAGGCTACCTGCAAAGATCAAGGTCCCCGTCGGGGCCATCTTCTGGGGGCTCGGCGGGCTCATCTTCTACATCGTCATCCGCATCAAAGACTACCGTCTTCCCGGCGGCTCCCTGCCCTATCTCGGCGTCTGGGCACTCGGCGCATTGCTCTTTCTGCCCCTGCTCGTCGTCCGCTTTGATAATCCCTTTGAAAAGCAGCCAGATCCAGTCAGCACCCCAGATCAGGCCCAGGAGATCGTGGAAAAACTCATCCACAATGTCTATCGCGCCTTTGATCAACGCACCGAGTCAGATGTGTATGACCGCCTGAAGCTCAGCGCCGATGGCGAGCTGCTGCGCCAGCTTTATCTGGACACCATCCAGTCCCTGAATCTCGATGACAAAGAGTCCGCCCGAGTCAGCATCAGTCAGTTCAGCGCCAGCGTCGATGCCGTAGAGCCCGGCACCCTACCGCACGAATTCATCGCCACCACCAGTTGGGGCGCTATCGGCAGCGTCGGCCACTGGGGCCACACCCACCCCCGCACCGTCACCTGCACCGCCAAGATCCAAGTCACCCCCATCGAGGGCCAGTGGAAGATCACCCACATCGAAGTGCTCGAGCAGCGCCGACTCTGATCAGG
>CAZCAL010000151.1:0-4355 GCA_964496625.1 uncultured Verrucomicrobiaceae bacterium
CGCTCCCTTCTTATCGTCTATTACTTCAATCACTTGGATGGTGACAAGAAGGGCACGCGCTTCATGAAGTTTTTCGATGCGGTCTATGGCGAGGTGGTGAAGGAACGGGCCTTTTTCGCTGATCCTCGTGTGAAGCAGATGGATGGTGGGCGGTTCAGCTATCCTCGCGATCTTACGCCGCCAGACAAAAACTCTGAGACTGCACCATTTAAATACATGGATCTGCTTCTGGAGGGCAGAACTTACTCGTCTTTGGCGAAGGATATCACGGATGGATACAAGTCCATCGGCGTGAAGGTTTTGGTGAACTAGGCTGAAAAAGTTGAGGCCGGGTGGCTCCCGATTCCACCCGACCTCTTTTTGGTATCAACCTCAATACTGGCTGCTTTTCAGCAGGGCATTGATGACAACAACCAATCACTCTCAAGACCAGTGTTGGAGGGTTTTGTCCTTCCGCTACTGTTAAATGATTGGAGTGCCGACAGATCAAAAGTGTTGAAAAAAACCGAAAAGTTTTTTTCCAAGGTCCGCCATCAGGCGGGATACAGCTCGCTGACGGCTTGATCCACCGCTTCTGACATTACCGCGATCCCTTCTTCAAGGGCTTCTTTGGGCATCGTCAAGGGGGGGCAGATTTTTACCGTCTGGCCCCAGGCGCCGACGGGGGCGAAGAGCAGTAGCCCCTTCTGGCAGCAAAGTTCGATGATGCGATGGGCCAAATCGTGGTCGGGCTCCTGCGTGCCGCGCTTCACCGTTTGCATGCCCGCGACGAAGCCGGTGCAGGTGACGTGGCCGATCAATTCGGGGTGGCGGGCCTGAATGGCCTGGCGGGCTTCGAGAAGCACAGGGCCGAGTCTTGCTGCATTCCCCGTGAGGTCTTCGACCAGAATCTTGCGGATACTGGCCAGGGCTGCCGCACAACAAACGGGATTGCCTGTGTGGGTGCTGGTCATCGACCCCGGTGGGAATTGGTCCATGATGTCCCGGCGGCCGAGGACGGCTGACAGCGGCAGCGAGCTGCTGATGCCTTTGCCGCAGCAAATCAGGTCAGGGGTGACTCCGTAGTGTTCGAACGCCCAAAATTTGCCTGTTCGACCAAAGCCGGACTGAACCTCGTCAAAGGTCAGCACGATTTTGTGTTCGTCACACCAAGCGCGGAGTTTCTGAATGTATTCAACGGGCGCAAAATCTGGGCCGACGCCTTGGTAGCTTTCCATGATGACCCCAGCGATTTGGGATGGCCTCATGCCGCTTTTTTCGACCCCGCTGAGGAAGGTTTCAAAGCTGCAATCCTTCTGCCAGTAGCCATCGGGGAAGGGGCAGTTGATGATGGCGCGGTCGAGATTGACGATCCATTCCTTTTGGCCAGCCATCCCGCCTGCCTGCTGAGAGGCAAGCGTGCGACCGTGGAAGCCGCGCTCAAATCCGATGATTCCGATCTTTTCCCTGCCGCCGACTTTGATGCCGTGGGTGCGGGAGAGTTTGATCGCGCACTCCGTCGCTTCTGACCCGGTGCTCAGGAGGAAGGCGGTGCCGAGTCCCTCGGGTGATACGGAAGCGAGCAGTTCGACGAGCTCTGCACGCCGTTCGTTTGCAAACACGTAGCTGTGAATGAGGCCAGTATTCACCTGATCGATGATGGCCTTTTTGATTTCTGGTGCCCCATGTCCGGCATTCGTTACGAGCACGCCGGAGCTCCAATCAAGCCATTGATTGCCGTACTTGTCACAGACGAAGATATCCTCTGCGCGATCCCACACGATGGGCGGCATTCCGCGCATGGAGAGGGGCTCGATCTTGCGCAGGCGATCCAGCACAGACACGCTGTCTGGATGCGGGATGGCGGTTTGAATGCGGCGATATTTTGTGGCGACGGCGGGGACGCTCTGTGGTGCGGTGTTGAATTCTTTACCCATAACGGATGTAGAATTAGCAGCACCACTGCTGGGTGGCTACGCGCTTTCTTTCGGCTTCTGATACTTTTGTGATTGCTGCCCTCGCATCACTTTTTGTCTTCCAGCAGGCCTTGGATGATCGCCCCGGCTTGGTCGTTCAGCAGATTGTCCAGCGGGCGTTCGTAACCGGGTAGGTAGCGCGGGCGCGAAAGCTGGCCGTAGGAGATGAGGTCGAACGCCATGTGGCCTGAATCGTTCGCCAGCGCCTTTCGAATTGGCTCGACCAAGTTTTCGCTGACATGCTGCTTGATACCTTCAACGAGAATCGCCTCTAGATTTGGTCCACAGACGAGTTGCAGGTGAAGTTCGTGCTGATCCTCTCCCGCATTCAGCCAACTGCCTGATTCGACTTGGATGGAATACTCTGGCAGTGCCAGAATCACGTTGTCCAGGATGGTCATCCGCCCGTCCTCAACTTGCAGATTGAGGTTGAGGTCCTCCGTCAACGGTCCGCCGATGGGCAGTTCCGCAAGATTGATTCCATACTTCTCCAGCTTTTTGAGTTTGTCCGCGTCTGCCTGCCCGAGCTTCATGTGACCAGCCACGACGCTTCCTTTGGCAAGGATGATCCCGAGCTGGCTAGCCGGGCTGAATTCGCCACTCTTGGGATTGAAGGGGGCCAAATCCCCGCTTCCCCGCAGGGTGAGATCGGCGAACTGCACGTCCTGCATCTGGCCATCCAGTTTTGCCCTCGCCTCCACCGTGATGTGGGCACTGAGGTTAAGGTTCACTCGGTTATGGGCAGCAAGATCTGCCGGATCGACATCGATATCGCTCAGTAGGAAATGCAGGTTGTCGATCCGGGTCTTTGTTTTGCTGCTTGAGGCCCGGTTGTGGATGAACATCGAACCGTTTTCGATTCCTGCCTCTTTGACGATGATCGCCAAACCCAGGGCGTCGGCATGGAAGGTCGCGGGATGATTTTTTGCCTCGCCAATCGGACCGGTGGCTACGTGGGTGCTCAGCGGCGGCGCATCGGGCAGGGGTGGTGTGGCCTTGGGATCCGGCGCAGCGGTTTTTTCGGGCTTAGCCATCTTGGGTTTACCTGCGGATCCCTTCGCCTTTTTGGAATCCTTTTTGAATAGACCCTGGAGCGTGCTGTCACCCTCGGGGCTGATGTATTCGTTCACATTCAGGTCCCGCAGGATGAGTTGATGAATGACGATCTGCTTCCGCAACAGGCTCATTAGCGAGATTTGCAGGTCAGCTTGGCCGATGACGATGGGGGTGGGCGTCGCCTCTGCAGGTGGATTGATGGCACTCAAGCGTACGTTGGTCAGCGTCAGTCTGGCTGGGCTTGAAAAGAGACTGAAGTCAACGCCATCGATCTCCGCCTTGGCATTGCAGGTGTCCTCAAGTTGCTGCACCAGCACTTCCTTGGTGACGAGAGATTTTAGCCACCACGTGGCACCTGCCAAAACGAGGACCAGGAGGAAGCCAAGGAGGGCCAGAACAAGGAGTAGTCTGCGCGCGAGCCGATTCATCCGTCAAGAATAGCGGGCATCGCGCCGGGTGCAACGATGGTTGACAGAAGATCGATTTTTGATGATGCCGCGTGCGGAACTTGCCCCTGTGCTTGACCTCTGCTTGACCTCTGCTAGACGGATCCACCGCTCAGTTACTCATGACCACCCCTTTTCGCGTTCTCTTTGTCTGTCTCGGCAATATCTGCCGTTCGCCCGCTGCGGAGGGCGTCATGCGGCGCTTCGTCGATGACGCCGGGCTCGCCGATCAGGTTCACATCGATTCCGCCGGCACAGCGGGCTGGCATACAGGCAAACGTGCGGACGAACGAATGCGCGCTGCGGCGCTGAATCGCGGCTACGATTTGACCAGTCGGGCGCGCCAGGTTGCGGAGGATGATTTGCGCACCTTTGATCTGATCCTAGCAATGGATCAGCAGAACCTACAGGACCTCCGGGGCCTTGATTCTGAGGGCCTTCACGGGGCCAAAGTTCAGCTCTTCTGCGACTTCTGCACCGATCATGCTGAGCGCCAAGTGCCGGACCCGTATTACGGAGGGCCCGAGGGCTTTGAGCAGGTCCTAAATTTGCTTGAAGACGGCTGCCGAAATTTGCTGGCCAAGGTCAAAGCTCCACGCGCCTAGCCAGCGTGAATTTGATCTCGTGTGGCGGATTCCATGCGCCCATTCTCTCCAGGAGGGAGTCCGGATCCGGTGCGGAAATGAGGCGGTCTCGGTCTGTGGCGACCAGGAATCCTTGCGTTACCATGGCATCGAGGCACTGGAGAATCCCGTCGAAGAATCCGCCGATGTTTAGGAGGCCCACGGCATGGCCATGGATGCCCAGCTGCGCCCAGGTCAGCACCTCAAAGAGTTCATCCAAGGTGCCAAATCCGCCGGGTAATGCGATGAAGCCCTCCGCCTCCTCCACCATGCGC
>CAZCAL010000151.1:4365-9443 GCA_964496625.1 uncultured Verrucomicrobiaceae bacterium
ATGCGCATCTTGCGTTCGTGCATGGATTTGACGACGATCATATCCGTCACGTGTGGATGCTGGAGCTCTCGCGTATTGAGAAACTCTGGGATCACGCCAGTGACCTGTCCTCCAGCGCGCAAGGCACCATCCGCCACGGCACCCATCATGCCGACGCCGCCACCACCATAGACGATACGAATGCCGCGCCGCGCTAGATTTTCTCCCGTCGCGTGGGCGATCTCGGCAAAGGCGGGATCGTGGCCGGGGGCGGATCCGCAGTAGATGGCGAGGGTGCGAAACATGGGGACGGATGGATGGCCACAGGCGCTTAGCCTCGGCGAATCTCGGAGCCCTTAAAGATGATGCGGAAGCGAAAGACCTTTTTCTTCCGGCATTGGATCTTACCGGTTTGCAGGTCAAAGCGGTCTGGAATCTCGATGCGATGAACATCCGCCGTGGCGTGAAAGCCGCGCTCGGAGAAGATATCGATCAGCATGGCTAGCGCTTCGGCGCTATGGAAGAGGTTGTCCTCCGTGTTGATGTCGGCACGTCCAGAGATGGCGTGGCGGACGATGATGGGCATCATCTTGTCCTGAATGAAGGTCACCACAGCCTGCATGAGTTCGGGCTTTTCCACCTTGTAGGTGTCCAGCCGACGCACCAGATCCTGACGGGCGTGGCGGATGATCTCGCTGGACAGTGGCAGATCGCGCAGTTGGTCAAAGGTGCGCGGATCAAGCTCCAGCGAGCTCTGATACTCCAGCTCGCGGATGATATTGTCCTGCACCCGTTCCAGCGGGGCCTGGGCATTGATGAAGTGGTAGTGAAAGATCTCCTTCAGCGAGACCAGCGCGTCGTAAGTCTTCTCCTTGAAGACCTTGTAACGATTCCGCGCCAGCGCTGGATCGAAGTCAGTGGCGCGCTCTTCCCACAGTTCGCCCAGCCCGGACCTGCGCACCTCTTCATTGTGCGCCAGCACTTCCTTGCCGCGCTTTAGTTGCCGCGCGATGCTTTCCGCCTCATCGACGAATAGCTCCATGATGTGAAAAATGGGCTGCTTGAAATGTGCAGCGTCCGGCGTCTCGGAGAAGTCACGGCGCAGGCGGATCATCTCATCAAACAACATCTTCAGACACTCCACCTGCACCTGGGTGCGGGGGAATCCATCAAGGATCGCGCCGTTTTGCTGCTCCGGCCCCAGCAGCTTGCGGATCAGGATGCCCACCACCTCCCGGTCTCCCACCATGCCGCCCAGCGATTTCAGCTTGCGGGCCTCGGGGCTATCAAGCAGCGCGCTCACCACGATGGGCTGTGCGGTGATGCCTCGCACCCGGCGGATGTAGTCCGTATTGGTCCCTTTGCCAGCTCCCGGTGCGCCGCCCAGCAGGATCAGTTCTTTGGGGAAGCGCAACCGCTCGCGGCCATACTCAGCCTCCAGCTCTTTCCAGACATGGTTAAAGATGAGCTGGGCATCTTTGATCTCTAGATCTGCCGGGGCAGGGGGTTTGGGGGTGGGGGCGTTTGGATCAGACGGCATTATGCGGGAAGCTATCGGGCTCTACTGCTTGTGTCAAACGGGGGCATCCCCGTGGCGGAACTCGCCAGAGTTCCGACGGGGGGTGAGGTGTCGTGCTGGGGTGACTGAATGCTGACGAATTCAGCTACGTAGGGGATTACATGGTGGTTTATCCCTTCAGCGTCATCAAATACGCGAGCAGATCGGCGGCTTGCTGATCTTGCAGTGCATCGAGCAGCCCTTCGGGCATCAGGGAGCGGCGGATGAACTTGGTGCTGCGGATGTCCTTCTTATCCAGCCGGCGGTCGGGGAGGCCGGGCTGGCGGATGATGGTGGCCTGCTTGTCTTCGCTGACGTAGAGGGCATCGATGAGATCACCGTTGTTCATTTCGACGCGGAAGATGCGATAGCCGGACTCCATGGCTGCATTGGGCGTGAGGATGTTACGCAGCACGCCCTCCAACCCCATCGAGCCAGCGCCGCTGAGGTTCGGGCCGATCTGGCCGCCCGCGTTGCCAATCTGATGACAGGCCATGCAGATGGCGCTGAGGGCTTTGCCATTGGCTGCATTCCCCTTCGGAGCGAGGGCACTGTATTTGCTAAACTTGGTGTCGAGCGCCTGCGCCTGCTCCGTGGTGAGCAAGGGTGGGGTGTCGATCGTCTTGGCGAGGCGTGCGCCTTTGCCCAGTTTTTTGGCCCGCGTCAGATCAGGCTGTCCTGGTAGCCCGGTGCGGTCAAAGTTTGCGCGAAGTTCCTGCGGGCTACGTGCGGTCTTCCACACGCGGAACTCGGTGATGGCGCCTTCTGTTCCACCCTTGGGACCGCTCCAGCCGATTCGGCAGTTCTCCCATTTCGCGGGGGCGGGCTTGGTCGCTGTGGCATCAAGTTCTCCGTTTTGGTAGATGCGGATGAGGCCTTTGTTGTCTCGGGTGACGGCAATGTGCGTCCAAAGATCTGGCGTCATTGGCTTGGTGGCCACGGCTACATCATGCAGCTCTGGGCCGGCAAAGACGCGGAACTTGGATTGGAAGAAATTCATCTCAACGCCGCCAGGAACGCCGAGGATATCGTCTTGATTGCCGATTCCTGGGGCGAGCCGAACCCAGCACTCAACGGTGAATGGGCCGTCAAGGGTGATACCGGAATCGACCCAGGCGGTCTCCTGGCCATCTAAGAGGAGCACTTCGCGAAAGACGCCGCCGAGCTGTTGCTGCAGCTTCTCCAGCGCTGGATCGTCACCCAACACGGTGGCAAGCCGCTCTACGGTTGGGCCATCGAGATCCGCCTGAGGCAGGCTTTTTTCGAGCAAGGCGGCGACAATGGTTTTGGCGCCCGTCTTGGTGCTGGCGATCGTGCTGAGCGCTGCTTTCCTCTGCGAAGCTGGCAGGCCAGGGTAGAGGGCGAGGAAGCGTGTAGCTGCATCTGGCGCACGCGAAGCAGCCAGCGCTTCGAGTGCCGCATCGCGAGTGAGCGGATCGGAATCGGATTTGGCGAGGCTGGCAAAGAGTTCGGCCTCGCCGCTGCGGAGGTCGCGAAGGGTGTTCAGCAAGGGGCGGAGGTTTCCAATCGCCGGGCGCGCTTGAGAAGCGCCCTTCTTTGTAAGCTCGACCAGATCGCCTTCCATGCTCGTGAGCTGGAAGCCGCTGATGAGTTGCAGGGCAAGAGCAGGAGCGCTCCCGAGCATGGTTTTGGCGGTCTCTGTCAGCATCGGCGAGATCTGGGCTGCATCCAGCTTCGTGCGTTGCGCGATGAGCGTCTCAGCGACGGTGGTGCGGGATTTTTCGTCGGTGAGCAAGGCTTTGAGAGCCTGGCCGACACCTGCTTCGCCGGGGAACTGGGCGAGCCGGAGTAGTTCTTCGTCGTTCGGCGCACGATCCAGCTTTGGCAGCAGGTTGGCGACGCGTGATGCGCTGGTCTTGGGCTCCAAGGCGAGGGAGGCAAGAACCAGGGCCTCCACTGGTAATTTGCTGGCGGCATCGGAGTCGAGGAACTTGGCGACGACGTCGGGATGACGCTCCAGGAACATGCGGACGAGGAAGCGCTCAAACTCGCGGTCGTAAGCTTCGCGGGCTGGGACCTGGTTGGGACCACGGGAAGACTGGGCTGTGGGACCCTTCGTGAGCGAAGGTTTAGCGAAAGCCAGCAGGTCGATGATGGTTTGGCTTGATCCATCTGCCAAGGCCCGGCCCAGCGCTTTGATTTGTCCTTGGACGGTGTCTTTTTCCACCTCGCTAAAGGCCCAATGCTTCAGGGCATCCGTGGGGATCTGATCGCCACCACGATCCGTCAATGTCTGCCAAGCGAGATGCGTCACGGCGGTGGGTTTGGTGCCGAGCATGGCGACGAGTTCATCTGAGCTGAGCTTGGTGAAGTCTGCGACTTCGCCTTGCGTGGCCTTTGCCTTCACTCTCCAGATGCGGCCACGGGTCTTGTCGCGATCTGGATGATTCCTCGGCACTTCGTTGTGGGAGATGATCTTGTTGTACCAATCGACGATGTAGATGCATCCATCGGGCCCCTGTGTCATGCCGACCGGACGGAAGAAAGGATCATCGCAGGTGATGAGGTCCGGGCGCTCCTCGAGCTTCCAGTAGGGGCCATCGCGGAACATCGCGATGGTTTGGACTTTGGAGATGATCGGATTGGCGACTGCCATGGTGTAGGCGGCTTTTTTGTCGAGCAAACTGCCGCTTTCAATCAAGGCCAGCCCACTGAGGCCCGTGCCGCCCATGCGGAACTCTGCGGCGGGTGGGAATTCGGGTTGATAGCTCTTGCGCAGGGCCGCCATACCGCCGGGGTAGTAGGCGTATTCGTGGAAGGGCATGATGGGGTAGCCATAGTCATTGGCTTCTTGAATGAAGGTCTCGCCATTGCCCGTCATCGCGAGGCCCCAGATGTTGTTTGGGCCGAGACTGGTGACTTCAAACTCGCTACCATCAGGCCTCATGCGGGCCATGGAGCACTTTGGGTAATCGACCACGGCCTCCATGCCGGGTTTGTGGACGCTGCTGTTATTAAAGAGTCCCTGCGCCATCCAGATCCATCCCCCTGGGGCGCGGGTGAACTGGTGGGGGAAGAGGTGGCTATCCTGCACACCGAAGCCGGTGAGGATGACCTGGCGCTGGTCAGATTTGCCATCGCCATCGGTATCCTTTAACAAGAGCAAATCATGCCCATGCAGTGCGTAGCAGGAGTCGCCATTGCCCCATGGGAGGATGCCGAGAGGGATGGCGAGGCCGTCGGCGAAGACGGTGGGATTGGTGAGTCCATCGGCGGGAAGCTTCGCATTCAAAGCCTCACGCGGATAGACCAGCACCTTGTCCTTACCTTTCGCCGCATACACTGCCTCCGCTACGGCAGGGTTTTCGTTGGCATCGACGGGATACTCCAGCGCGGTCTGTGTCCACATGCGCCCGCGTTGATCAAAATAGACGCTGACAAACTTGCCGATGCCTGGGCTCTCCTGGGCGACGAGTTCGATCTCGTAACCTTCGGGGAGATGGAAGAGCTTTTGTTCTTCAGCGGCAGTCTTTGGGGTGCCCTGGACGTTGTTGTAACTGATATCGCGTTTTGGTTTGGC
>CAZCAL010000152.1:0-9375 GCA_964496625.1 uncultured Verrucomicrobiaceae bacterium
GGTCGCACCCCGCCGGACGACGCACGCGGTTGTCTTCAGGACATCCATTGGTCCATGGGCGGGCTTGGCTACTTCCCCACCTACACGCTCGGCAATCTCAACGCCGCACAGCTTTTCGCCGCAGCGAAGAAGCAGCGCAAGATCGCCAGCAGCATCGCCAAAGCCGAATACGAGCCCCTTCTCCAGTGGCTGCGCGCTCACATTCATGAACGCGGAGGGGTTCTGCTACCCCAGCAGCTCATCCAGGATGCAACCGGCGTCCCCACCGATCCCAAGTGGCATCTCCGCCACCTGCGTGAGCGCTTTTTGTGAGGTTAGGTTGAGGGCTGGGGATGTTTTCGCAGTTAAAGTCGCTAGAACTTGCCACCTTGTTCAGCACCCCTGCGCCGGAATCATGCAGTGGGTGGTAGGCGGGCAAAACGCTGGCAGGAGCAAAAAAAAGCGGTGGGCCGACTTATTGCCGAACCACCGCCGCTTCAATCTTGAATTCAGAACATCGACTCTTGAAGCTCTCGCTGACGTTACGGATTTGGCCCGACGAACAAGCCTGAACTGCCATCGGTGAACTGCATCAGGACCGAGGCCTTGCCGGAATCGTTCACCGCGCGGCTCATGCCTCCGGCCCCACCAGTGGTCGTCGCGTTGCTGCCGCTGAAGAAGCTCAAAAGGGCATTCTTGATGGTCTTCGCTGTGCCGCCTACCATGTGCTGGTCAGCACGGCGCAGAAGCAGGTGGAAGACACCAGGAGTCGCTACGTTTCCGGCCAGGATTGCCTGATTGTTTGCTACCACCGTATTGCCTGTGCCCGCTTTCAGGATCACCACCGCCGCATAGTCTCCGTTCGTGCACACATCCGATTTCAGGTAAAACCCCTGCACCTGGGAATTTCCCACCTGGGCCAGCGTCTGCCCGCTGCCTAGCACCAGGAAGATATTGCCAGCTGGATCCACTCTCCACAGACCGGTGTTGTTGGTTGAGTCCACACCGATCCCTCGCAGCGTGGCCAGCACCACCAGACTGCCGTCGTCCAGCAGCCAATGCTGGGAGAAGCTATGGAAGACTGCTCCGACTGGCCGTCCCGGCACCTGCTGGTTCTCTCTCAGCACCAGTTCCAGATTACCGGCGGCGTTCTCCCTCCAGATGCCAACGTCATTGGCCGTGCTCACTCCACCCACGCCGGTCTTCAGAATGCCAGCAAATGCCACTTTACCGCTGTCGTTCACGCTCTCACTGGTGAAGCCGTTGAACATCCCGTTCGCAACTCCTGGAGAGCTGTCAGGCACGCCGCTGAAGGCCACGATCACTGGTGCACCGCCGCCTTCGAAGTCCTGCTTGAACAGCACACGATTGTTGGCCGAAGGCACACCGGTCATGTAGGCGGGATACACACCCGTTCCATTGCTGCCCACCGCCACCCGGCTCATAAGGTTACCCACCTTGGAAGTGCCGTCGATCACAGTGCCTTCACGCACCGCCGCGCTCACTGTGCCATTAGCTGCCACCCCCCAGACACCTGTGTCATTGGCTGCGGTCACCGAGCCTGAAACCAGCTTGAGTTGCGCAGCGAGGTATCCATCGCCGCTGCCGTTATGCTCGCTCACGCCATTGAAGAAGTTGACAAACTGCGTGCCCTTGCGAACGAAACCGGTCGTGGTTGTGCCATTGTCAACCCAGCCCGCGAGGTTGTTGGCAGTGCTCACTCCTGGTCCTGCCACATTGCTAATCACATGGGAAACGTCGGTATCATCCCATCGCCCGAACTTGATAGGCTCTGCGACGGTAGCTCCGCCACCTGCATCCGTCACGCCCTCGCGCAGGATCAGACTCACTCCACCGGTCTCCTGCGCCCAGAAGCCCGCGTCATTGGATGTAGTCACACCGGCACCGGAGGCCTTGGCAGAAAAGACGACTCTCCCAGCGCTGTTGACCGAGGCATCGCTGAAGGAGGAAAAATTGGCTCCCGCGGGGAAGCCCGGTGCCTGAGTGCCAGTGAGCGCCACCAAGCCCAGACTGGACGTGGTGAAGGTGGCATCAGTGGTGTCGGAGGTACCATCAGCATTGGTCGCTGACAAGCGGTAATGATAGGTAGCACCCGCGATGAGTCCGCTCAGGTTGGCGGAGACGTTCTGCGCCGTCGTGCCGTTGTTGGGGCTCAGTGTAACCGATGCGGTGCTACCGTAAGCATTGGTCAGGCCATATTCAAACTGCGCCGTCGAGGCTTTGCCCTTAGGATTGACCGTGCCATTCAGAGTCGCCGTTGTCTGCATAATGTTGGTCGGCGCGGTGACGGTGACCGTCGGTGGAGACGAGCCAGGGGCGGAAGCCAAAACTAAACTTGCGTTAATGGATGCAGTCCACTCTGGGGAGTAAGGTTGAAACCCATCATTCCCATTGAAAATCACCCACCCAGATGTAACGGGCACGAACCATACGGCACTGTTTACCCCATTTTCGTATATACTGTGCGCACCCCCAGGAAGGGACGACACAAGGGTACGACTCACAAGACTAACTCCTGGGAGTGATGCCGCCCCCCCACTGAATGGGGTTCCAACTGCAGCAGCGACATTTAAAGTGTGGGAGTCTGAGGCAGAGTTTCCTGCAAAAACAGTGCTCCAACCGAAAACAGCATTCAAAAAATCCTCAATGGCGCTGGATTGGAAGCCACCAGAACCAGTAACCATCAACCCACCTCCAGAACTGACAAACGAGAGAATGACCGCCCTTGACGCTGCATCGAACGCGGCTAGGGGCGTATTATCTTCAAATTCAGGGAGGACGAGAGCATTCTTCCCGGACAACACTGCAGATAAACTCACACTGTCCGTCGCTGAAAAATCCGTCACCGTATGTCCCGCTGCGACGATTGCGGCCCGCAAGGTAGGTGTTTCAGTAGATTCGTCTCCAAATGATGGATTCGAGAAAAATGCAATTTGCGCTGCGGGCAAGGCCTGGAAGGAACTAAACACCAAAGCTAACAGTATACAAGCGAGCCCCGAAGCCCGCCGTTTGGGCCAACTGGTTAGTGGAGTATACCCCGGCAGCGCACAGGCAGGAATGGCTTTCATAGGAGAGGAATGAGATGATTTGTTATTTACCTTTGCTTTCCGTCAAGCTAAGCGTTTTACCAATACCACTCAAGTCAATTAGGGCAACTCTAAAATCCGCGCATGACACCGATTCCCTAATCGAGGCTTCAGCTTATATCTGGCCGCCGTTTTGCGTCGCCACCGCAACCCGCGAGTTGATCCAACACTGGGAGCCCGTGCTCAACCCTGCCAAAGAATCGAGATTCCGACGCTGGACAGGCAGTTTTGCCGGAGCTGGCTGATCTCAGAGTCTCACCATCAACATCGGAAGACCTCACTCAATTTTGAACAGCTTAGGCCATCGCGCAATCGACGCGCCCTGCTCCACCTCCTACTGACGAATCTCAGACACTCGCAAGAGGACCTACCGCACCTTGATCAATTCAACGTCGAAGATCAGTGCTTGGTTTGGGCCGATGGCCCCACCAGCCCCGCGTGTACCGTAGGCTAGCTTCGAGGGGATGTAGAAGCGATACTTTGCGCCTTCTTGCATGAGCTGCACGCCTTCGGTCCAACCAGCAATCACTCCATTCAGAGGGAACTCGATGGACTCTTTCCGGCGATATGAGCTATCGAACACAGTGCCGTCAATGAGCGTGCCTTCATAGTGGACCTCGACGGTGTCGGTTGCCTTGGGGCTCTTGCCTGTGCCAGGGGTGATGACTTTGTATTGGAGGCCACTGGCGGTGACGACGACGCCTTCTTTTTTGGCGTTGTCTTCGAGGAATTTTTCACCTTTGGCGAGAGCAATGTCGGACATGATAAGAAGCGATAGGATGGGTTAGCGGAAGGACGGAGGTTAGCCATAAGAACTGGCTTGGCAAGTTCGGTTGCGGAACACCCACGGGAGAGACAAGCTAGCTAATACCAACCCGCCACCGTTTCCAACTGCATGAACGCCCACCCGCTGCCCACTCTTCGCAATCAACTCCTAAGCCTCCATAAGCTGCTCATGAATGCAGAGCGTGCGTTGTATGAACAGGAGGGAAACGTGATCCAGTCTCCGAACCATTTTCTGCAACTCCTGACTGGCGACGTGCGGTTCGCCTGGCTGCGGGAACTCTCCCAACTCATCGTGATGATCGATGAAGCGATGGACGAAAGGCCAGCGATTTCCACCGAGAGGGCAGATTTACTCGTCAACGAGGCGAGGCTTCTGCTCACTGGTGGCGAGGTCGGCAGTTTCGGTGCCCGCTACGCCGCCATCATGCAACGCGATCCCGCCGTGGCGACCGCACAGCAGGAGATCAGCAAAAGCTTCTAGTCTCCGCAGCGAATTGATCAGCGCCGACGATGTCCCCTTGAGTCAGGGCGAATCACGTGCCCAATGGGGGCGTTTCCTGGCAAATTGCTATCGCCAGCCGCTCAAATGCTATTACCACGTGGGTGAAACCGCGCTCAATGGACGTTCGGGGAGAGATGCTTGCGGAAGAACTTGGCGACGATGTCCCTATACGCTGGGGTGAAATGCGCGGCACCTCCGTGCCCTCCACCGGGAACGATTTGCAGGGTCACCTCCAGCCCTGCCTCCTGATACGCCGTCTCCATTCGCTGCGATTGATCCAGGTAAACCGTCTTGTCCTGATCCCCGTGCAGGATGAGCAGCGGTGCATCGCCAGCGCCTACCTGGAAGGCAGGACTGGCAAAGCGGGCTAGCTCTTCATTCTCCTTCACCGGGCCACCGATCAGCAGCCGCACCGTACCGTCCGCCGCCTCCGTCTTGCTTGGCTGGGTCTGGGAGCGCAGGATAAAATCCGCCGGTCCATAGTAGTCTGCCACGGCTTGCACGGCGGAGCTTTGATCCAGATTTCCGCCTACCGTCCCCTCATACTGCGCGACGCCACCGGTGACCCCCAACAGCAGCGCCAGATGCCCACCCGCCGAGGTGCCCGCGACGCCGATGCGCGCCGTGTCGTAGCCATACTGCTCCGCATGGGCCCGCAGCCAGCGGACGGCCCCTTTGCAGTCATGGATCTGCGCAGGAAACACCGCCACCTGGGACAGACGGTAACCGATGCTGGCCACGGCAAAGCCATGCTCCGTCAGCCACGGGGTCTGGCAGCTCTTATACGAGTTCCCCTTCCACCCGCCGCCGTGGATGAATACGACCAGCGGCGGCTTCTTCACATCCTTCGGCAGGTAAAGATCCAGCTTCAACTCCTGACCCGCCACCGTGGCGTAAACGATGTCTGCCACCGTCGCCTCCGCCTGAGAAAAGCCGGGGCACGCGAAGAGTGGCATGAGGGAGCAGAGGAGGAATCGGTCAAAAGTGCGCATCCCAGGACAACGTCGCGGCAGCGGCTAGATTTCCGAAAGCATGGGCAACACCACAGATCGTTCGTTACCCGCCGCAAAACGTGCTGGTCTTTCCCCGTTAAGTCTGCGCATCATACGCCCATGAACACCCCACTTTTCCCCACCGCCGGAAGATCCTTCAACCGACGCGAAATCCTCCGTGCTCTCGGGTCCACCGCAGCGCTGGCGGCATTCCCATCACTCCAAGCCGCCCCGGCCGCTGGGAAGGACTCGCTGCCGATGCAGTTCTACAAGAGTCTTACCGAAGAACAGCGGGCGAAGGTCGTCCTGCCACGAGATCATGAGAAGCGCGGCTTTGTCAGCAACTGGTGGTACATCTGTCCAGAGCAGCGGCTGCACACCTTTTACACCAAGGATCAGCAGGATCTCGTGCGCCAGATCTTTGAATCCATGCACCATCCTGACTACCGGGAAAAGATGAACTGGCAGGTGCAAAAGGACCTGATGGGCAAAATCGCCAACACACCCTCCGTGGGCTTCTTTGGCACGCCGGAGGATGCGGACTTCGAGTTCATCTACACTGGGCACCACGTGACCCGCCGCTGCTTTGCCCGCGCGGATGGGGCACAGGGATTTGGTGGTCGCCCCATCTTTTACGGAAACTTTGCCAAGGCCTTCCGCGAGGAAAAGGACCACGCTGGCAATCCCTTCTGGTATCAGGGCCTCATCTTCAACGACTTTGTCAGCGCGTTGGATGGGAAGCAGCAGGAAAAGATCCTCGTAGCACGGCAACCACGGTCCGAAAAGCCCGCCGAAGTCATCGCGAAACGTAAGACGGACCTGCCCGGCCTCGCCGCAGCGGACCTGACCAAGGACCAGCAGGCAAAGCTGCTAGAGACCATGCGCCGTATGCTCGTCTGCTTCCGCCCCGGCGATGTCGCGGCGACGATGAATACCATCGAGGACAAAAAAATCATTGAGCGTCTCTTCGTCTCCACTTACGGAGGTGAATTCGACATCGGCGGAGACAAAGTTTGGGATACCTGGCAGATCGAAGGCCCCGACCTAGTCTGGTACTTCCGCGGCTTTCCCCACATCCACGGTTACTTCCACCTCGCGGCTTAGCCTTCGGGCGAGGCAGGCGGATCATACGCAATCGGATGCCCTCGACAGGAGCCGGGGAGACTCGTTCCCGCCTCTTCGGCACCTCACCGTGATTTTTGCCCTCGTTTTATCTGTGGAATCACTACTGTATGCCGCATGGCCTCCAAGAATCTCTCCCTGATTGACAGCCGTGTCCAGGTGCTCAAAGCACTCGCCCACCCGTCGCGCCTTGCCATCGCTCAATCGCTTCAGGATGGGGAACAGTGCGTCTGCGATCTGCGTGACTTGGTAAAGGCGGACATCTCCACAGTGTCCAAACATCTGAGCGTCCTCAAGAACGCTGGAATCGTGGACATGGAGAAGCGCGGTCAGAATGTATTTTACCGCCTACGCTGCGCCTGCCTGCTAAGCTTCCTTGATTGCGTGGACTCGTTGATGCCGACCAGCAAGTAACGAGCAGCAAGCCGCAATCGTGGCTCCAAGTTACTTGGCCTTTTGACCAAGCATCTCTTTACTTGGCAAAAACACCAAGTATCGATACAGAGCCATGAAGACGCTCCAAATCTATGACCCGCCCATGTGCTGCTCCACCGGCATTTGCGGCACCGAGATTGATCCTGATCTGATTCAGTTTGCCGCCATGCTTTCGCAGCTTGCCAACGCAGGAGTGAAAGTAGAGCGCTACAACCTCGGCCAGCAGCCGATGGCCTTCGCGCAGAACTCTGCGGTGAAAGAGTCGCTGCAAAAAGAGGGCGCGGAGGTCTTGCCGCTGATCTACCTAGATGCTGAACTCTATTTGAAAGGCCGCTATCCGAACCCAGACGAGCGCCCAGTCTTGTTCCGTGCGGCGATGGGAGTGAGCGAGGAGATGTCGTCATGAACCTTCCTGTCTTCGAGCCCGAGCCATCCTCTGCGACGCGGTTTTTGTTCTTCACCGGCAAAGGCGGAGTGGGCAAGACCTCGCTCTCCTGCGCAGTGGCGTTGAAGCTGGCGGAAGCTGGAAAACGCGTGCTGCTCGTCAGCACAGACCCAGCTTCGAATCTCGATGAAGTTCTGGAAACACGACTCACCAATCAACCCTCGCCCATCCCCGGCGTGCCCAGACTTGATGCGCTGAACATCGATCCTGTCGAAGCCGCTGCGGCGTATCGCGAGCGCTTGATCGGGCCCATGCGCGGCATCTTGCCGGAGGCGGCACTGCGCAGCATGGAGGAGCAGTTATCCGGCTCCTGCACAGTGGAGATCGCGGCCTTTGATGAGTTCTCAGGCCTCATCGGCAATGTGGAGGCGGCGAAGGACTACGACCATGTCATCTTCGACACCGCGCCTACCGGCCACACGCTGCGATTGATGAGTCTCGCGAAGGCTTGGGATCAGTTTCTGGACAACAACTCCAGCGGCACATCTTGCTTGGGGCCGCTCGCTGGATTGGAAAAACAGCGGGCCATTTATGAGGCCACAGTGAACACCCTCGCCGATGCTGCGGCGACGACGCTCGTGCTTGTCAGCCGTCCACAGCTCGCCGCCTTACGCGAGGCGGAGCGTACCTCCAAAGAGCTTCGCGATCTCGGCGTGGCGAATCAACAGCTCGTCATCAATGGTGTATTCGAGACGCAAGGTCCTGAAGATCGCACCGCTCAGGCCATGCAGCAGCGCGGAGTCCATGCGATGAGCCAGTCCGCCGCTTTCATCGCCAGCCTGCCGACATTCATTGTGCCGCTGCGCTCCATCAACATCCTCGGCATCGGCGGATTGCGCGTGCTGCTGGGCGGCGATGACGCGTGTAGTTGTGTCACCCCTGCGATGGATGATTGGACGCCGCCTGAGATGCAGAGCCTTGATCAAATCGTGCATGGCATCGAGCAGCGCGACCACGGCGTCATCATGACCATGGGCAAGGGCGGTGTGGGCAAGACCACCGTCGCCGCTGCCATCGCTGTGAGCTTGGCGAAGCGCGGACACCGAGTGCATCTCAGCACCACCGATCCCGCCGCGCATGTGGCGCAGACCTTGGACGGACAGGTGGATGGACTCACACTGAGCAAGATCGATCCCGCCGCTGAGACCGCCGCCTACACCGCCGAAGTCATGGCGAATCAAGGTGCGCAGATGGACGAGGCGGGCCGCTCTTTGTTGGAAGAAGACCTGCGCTCGCCCTGCACGGAAGAGATCGCTGTCTTCCGCGCCTTTGCCCGCGAAGTGGGCCAAGGGACCGACCGCTTTGTCGTGCTCGATACCGCGCCCACCGGCCACACGCTGCTGCTTCTCGATGCCAGCGAGGCCTATCAGCGCGAGTTGGAGCGACAGGCCCGCAGCACTCAGCCCGAGGAGGTCTTGAAACTACTGGAGCGCCTGCGCGATCCCGGCTTCACGCACATTCTCATCGTGACTCTGCCAGAGGCCACGCCGGTGCATGAGGCTGCGGCTTTGCAAGAAGACCTGCGCCGCGCCCGCATCGAGCCGCATGCTTGGGTCATCAATCAAAGCCTGCTGCAAAGCGGTTCCTGCGATCCCCTGCTGCAAAGCCGCGAGCACAACGAGCACCGCTACCTCCAAGAAGTCGCCGAGAAACAAGCCACCCGCACCGCCTGGCTGCCTTGGCAAGCCGAAGAACCGATAGGCACCGAGGCACTGGTGCAGCTTGCGCGATCAAGCCTTAACGCATCGTATGGTGCCAACGCCTGACCAACGAATCCGCCTTCTCATGTCTGATTCCATCTCCAAAAAGATGTCCTTCCTCGACCGTTACCTCACGGTCTGGATCTTCGCCGCGATGGGACTCGGCATCGCACTTGGCCACTATGTCCTCGCCGATCCAGAGGCGTTTTTCGCGCCGATGACCGTGGGCACGACGAATCTGCCCATCGCCATCGGCCTCATCCTCATGATGTATCCACCATTGGCCCGGGTGAAATATGAAGAGCTT
>CAZCAL010000153.1:0-9370 GCA_964496625.1 uncultured Verrucomicrobiaceae bacterium
TCCCGCTGGATTCGCGCTCAGGTCCGCACGAAGATTTCCACCCGGCGGTTGAGCGATTGCTCTTCCACTGTGCCATTCGCATCACTCAGCAGTGCCCGCTCTCCTTTGCCCTCTGCCAGCACGCGGTCAGTCGCTAATCGCAGAGAGTCTTGCAGCCAATTGACCACCGCCTGTGCGCGGCGGAGACTGAGCGCATCATTGAAGTCTTCGCTTCCAAAACTGTCGGTATGGCCTTCCACAATGAACACACTGTCCGGGTTTTTCTGGATCAGCATTCCCAGCTTCATCAGGCTCAGGCGAGCCCCCTCTGCCAGTTGGTCGCTGCCATATTGAAAGAGCAAATCGGTCGGCATCAGGATCGGTGCTGTGCTGCCACCCATTCGGCCACCCCCTTGGCTGAGAAGATCGTCCAGATTGCTGAAGCCTTTCACACGTGCACCAGCTGCATCTGCCCCAGCACCCTGCGTTTTAACCGTGTCCAGCAGGCCCATATCCACTTTACCTCCCTCGCCGGGCTCCAGTACACCTGCGTCCAGCAGCATCTGGCGCTCGCTGACGGGTTTGGAAAGAATATCGCGCCGCACTGAGGCCATTTCTGCGGCTACGTCAGGTGTTGCCAGACTCTGTGGGGCCAGCATTTGAGCCATTGCGGGTAGCGCGGAGGCTGCCACTGCGCCATCGCCGGGATCGTCAGCGCGAATGAAGTTGGTGATCTCCTTCACGTTCGGGGTCAGATCGATCTCCTGATTCTCTGGGATCTGACTGGCTTTTTCAAACTCATCCATCTTTGGGTCGAAGGCTTTGATGTCCGGCTCATTCCCAGGGGCAATGATTTCTGGCACCTCTGTGATGGCTTTTTGCTCTCTCAGCAATTCTTCTGCGATGGAGATGCGGTCGCGCACGGGTGGTTGGCTGACGGTGGCCTCGCTCTGACCAATGCCAAAAGTCTCAAAACTCACATAGAGAAGCCCGTGAAAGCCGATGGAAAGAATGACCGCGAACATCATCCACCAGCGCAGGCTCCAGTCCTCTCGGGAACGGAAGGCAGCACGCGGAGCAGGACTCCACTCATGGGCGGTAGATGCAGAAGGCATGGGCGGGAGACTATCACACCCATATCTGCCCGTCGAGTACGAGTATCTTGAGGCAGTAATAAGTCCTTGCTGCTTAGCGGACGGCGAGTGCTCGCTCAAACCTTGCGATCAAGTCTGCCTCGTCTTCCAGGCCCGCTGAGACACGGATTAGCTCTCTGGGCACGCCGCAACTCTCTGCCCAGTCGAGCTCGTCGTAGTGTGCTAAAAGGGTGTACGGGCAGGCGAGGGTGAAGTTGGAACCGAGGCTGGGTCCTTTGGAGACCTCCAGCGCGTCGAAAACGGCGGGGCTGCCAGTGGCGGCATCTTTGAGCACAAACGACACCAGACAGCCGTAGCCTCCATTTGGCCTACGGATGCTCTCGTAACCCGGGCCGCCGTCCGTTGAGGCGTGCCAGACTTTTGCGACCCTGGGGTGGGTGCGGAGGAACTCCGCAAGGGCGGAAGCATTGGCTGCAAAACGATCCGCACGCATGGTGAAGTCGCGGGAATTTTCCTCCAGTGCGACGGCGTCGCCACACCAGAGTTCATGGTCTGCCTGATGCAGCAGGTAATCGGAAAAAAGTGAGTGAAGCGGTGATTGCCGACTCAGAATCACGCTGCCAGCCATGACGTCACCTTTGCCGGAGAACGCTTTGGTTAGGCTCGCCGTGGCGATGTCGGCAAAGCGCAGAACATCTGCGTGGGCTACGGTGGCGATGGTGTCGTCAATGATCAGCGGTGCATCCGGGCACAACTCGCTCATGAGTTCGCGCACTCTGGAAAAATCCACACAGCGCAGCAGCGGATTGCTGGGGGCCTCGCAAAAGACGCCCGCCACAGGCTGTGCGGAAAGCAGTTCGCGAAAGTCCTCGTAGCCGGATGCATCCAGCATTGGCAGGAAATGAGCGCCACTGCCAAAGGCCTGCTGCAACTTCAAGACATCCACATAAGGAAAGTCGAGTTGCACCGTTTTGCGCGCTGGCAGCAGGTGGGTCAGCATGCGATGCACGGCATAATTTGCGGCCATGCCGGAGGGGAAAAGGAACACGTCGTCCGGCTCCTGTCCTGAGAGTGCTGCCAGCCTTTGGCGGATGGTTTGACTGGCATGACGGCCATCGTCCTCCGTAGCGCCGCAGCGGTTGATGCCCAGTGCTTCGCAGGCTTGCCGGGTGCTCACCATTTCTCCACAGAACCGCCAAAACTTCCGCCCCTTGTCGTAGTCCGCACCGGAAAAAACGGCGACTCCGAGATCATGCGGCAGCCAGTGCACCACTCGCCCGTGGGATCCCCCAGTGCGGACAATGTAGTTGAGGCAGCGCTCCGCGTGACTCACGCGAGGAAAGACCAAGCAGCGTTCATTGGGCTTTGCGAACTCCTTTTCAGCTGCTTCAAACAGCGCGCCGACCGCTGGTGGGCAGCAAAAACGGGGGTAACCGGACTTGAAGTGTTTCACCACTTCGGGGTCTTTTTCTTCATAGCCGATCACGTGTGACCAAAGCGGCAAGCAAACGGAAACGCCAAAGGGTGTATCCGGCAGAGGACGTCCGAGGTGTTCGGCGCGGTAAAATGGATGCGATAGCAAATCGGTCATAGCGATGTCAGTGACAGGGCACGGTCAATGTCTGCCCAGAGGTCTTCGACGTGCTCGATCCCCACAGAAAAGCGCACCAAGCCATCAGTGATGCCGACGGCCTCGCGGGTTTCCTTGGGCACTGAAGCATGGGTCATACTGGCGGGATGGGCGACGAGGCTTTCGATGCCCCCTAGACTCTCCGCCTGCGTGAAGAGCCGCAGACGACGCATGAAGGCCAGGGCGTCAGCGTAGCCCAGGCCCGTGTCTGCCAGCAACATGCCGCTGCCGCCGCTCATCTGTTTGCGGGCCAGATCATACTGCGGATGGGACGGCAGGAAGGGGTAACGTACGGACTGCACGCCCTTGCGCGCTTCCAGGCGTTGCGCCAAGTCCAGCGCGTTGGCGCAGTGGCGCTCCATGCGGATGGCTTCCGTTTTGACGCCTCGGCTCACCAGCCAAGAATCAAAAGGCGATGGCTGCAGGCCGATGGCTTTTTGCGCAAAGATCATCTTCTCCTGCCACTCGTCGGAATTGCTACACACCGCGCCACCCAGTGCGTCACTGTGGCCGTTGGTGTACTTTGTCGTGCTGAGCTGGGAAAGATCTGCCCCCAGTTCGAGTGGGCGCTGCAGGAGGCTGGAGGCAAAGGTATTATCCACCACTACCGTGCTGCCCACGCTATGGGCCGCCTCGGAAATGGCCGCGATGTCCAGGATCTTCAGCAGTGGATTCGTTGGGCTTTCGAGCCACACCAGCGTCGGTTTGAGGCGCTCGATTTCCGCGTAGTTCGCCGGATTCGCCAAGTCAGTGTAAAAGATCTCCACCCCGAACTTGCGCAGCATCCGCTCAAACAGCCGGAAGGTGCAACCGTAGATGTTCGCCTCTGACAAGATCACGTCTCCGGCTTTCAGTGTGAAGGCGATTGCGCTGATGGAAGAGACCCCGCTTGCAAAGACGGTGCAATGTTTCGCGCTCTCGAGACTAGCGATGGTGGCCTGGAGATTGCGGAAGTTGGGGCTGCCAGACCTAGTGTAATCAAAGCCGCCCGGATTCCCTGTTTCAAAAGTTGAGGTCAGATAAACTGGGGGGATCACTGCGCCCGTCTCGCTGCGAAAATCCTGCCCCACGTGAATGGCGCGGGTCTCAAAGCGGCTATCGGGAGGCAGGGAAGCATCATCTTTCATCCGCTGAGAGTGGCACGATTGGCCGGGGCGTCAATAGCGGGGCTGGATTGGACGCAGTAAACTGAGGCGCTCCACCAGAATGCGGGGAACTTTTGGGCACTGAATCTCTGGCTTGACACTTTGCTGCGGGTGCATTACACAATCCGCCCCTCAATTGCTACCTTTATGGCCAATACCCGCTCCGCAGAAAAGAACATTCGCAAAACCACCGTTCGCACGCTGGCAAACCAGTCTGTCAAAAGCCGTATGCGCACGCTGCGCAAGAAGGTGCTGACCGCGATTGAATCGGGTGATGCCAAAGTCGCTGCGACCGCACTGGGCGAATTCACTTCCGCTGCTGACAAGGCTGCCAAGGTGAAAGTCATTCACAGCAAGGCTGCTGACCGTCTCAAGAGCCGCATGTCCGCCAAGGTCACCGCTCTGGCGAAGAAGTAAGATCATTTTTCTGCTCCCCGCTGATTCAGCGGGGAGTTTTTTTTGGCCGCGTGCCGCGTCTATTTGGACGTCGAAGTTCCGTACGCTTGCCAGCGTTTTTGGGCTATTTTCCGGGCATGAATTATCTTTCCACCCGCGGGCAGACTCGTCCGCATACGTTTTCGGAGGCTGTTGAGGCCGGTTTAGCGGCAGATGGCGGTTTGTTTTTGCCAGAGTCCCTCCCAGATATCAGTGGGAAGTTGGAGTCTTGGGCGGCACTGAGCTACGCAGAGTTAGCGGCGGAGTTTTTGCAGGTGTTCGCGCCGGAGATCCCTGCGCAGGAGTGGCGGGAACTGACTGCGGAGGCGTATGGGCGCTTTGATTCGCCAGAGGTCGCACCGCTGCGGAAGATCACAGACAAGACCTTTGTGCTGGAGCTTTGGCATGGGCCGACGCTGGCTTTCAAGGACTTTGCGCTGCAATTGCTGGGCCTGCTCTACAAGCGTCAGGTAAAGGCGTCTGGAAAACGCCTTGCCGTGTTAGGTGCCACCTCTGGGGACACTGGCAGCGCGGCGATTCATGGCTGCATGGGGCAGGATGGGATCGATATTTTCATCCTCTATCCCAATGGCAGGGTGGCACCCCTCCAAGAGCGCCAGATGGCCTGCACGGGGGCGGCCAATGTGTATGCGATCCCAGTCCCGGGCACCTTTGATGATGCGCAGCGGGTGGTGAAGGAGGCCTTTGGCGATGTGGACTTCACCCAGCGCGTGAATTTGTCCGCCGTGAATTCCATCAACATCGCTCGGGTCCTGGCCCAGTGTGTTTATTATGTCTGGGCTTGGCTGCGGCTGCCTGTGGAGGCACGGGAGCAGGGCGTGGAGTTTGTCGTGCCTACAGGGAACTTTGGCAATGTCATGGCCGGTTGGATGACCCAGCAGATGGGCCTGCCTGTGCGGTCCTTCCGCGTTGCGACGAACCAAAATGACATCCTCTACCGCTTCTTCGAGTCCGGGAAGTATGAGCAGGGCGCTGTGCATCCGAGTCACGCCCCAAGCATGGATATCCAGGCGGCATCGAACTTTGAACGCTACCTCTTCTTTATGCTGGGCCGCGATCCTGCTCGCGTCCGTGAGGCCATGATCCAGATGAAGGCGGGCAATGCCGTCTCCTTTGAAATGGCTCCTTCCTCGTTCCGTGCCAGCCGGATGGATGATGCGACGATCCCAAAGGTCATCGCGCAGATGTGGAAGGACTGGCAATACGTGATCGATCCCCACACGGCCTGTGCTTTTACAGACATGGCACCTGATCTGGTGAGCGTGGTCCTCTCCACGGCGCATCCTGCCAAATTCCCCGATGTGGTGGCGGAGGCGACTGGCACTGAGCCGACGCATCCTACGCTGGAGGCTCTGAAAGCACTGCCCCTCCAGACCTACCCTCTGCCGGCGACTCTGGAGGCTGTGAAGGCTTTCATTGAGCCGCGTGTGTGATGGAGTACGGCAGTCCGAGCCTATGGGCCAGGGCACTGAGGTGCCAGTGCAGGCGACGACCTGGTGCCTTTGGTGTTCCGTTCGGTGCTTCCGGCCAAAAATGATCGAGCACCGCACGGGCCTCTGGAGTGTGGCCAAGCTGAGCGTGGCACTCTGCTGCGAAGATTTCCGCCGTGGCTAGGCGTTCTACCGGGCAGGGTAGTTCCGTTGCAGTTTGGGCGATGAATTCATAGGCGGCGATGGCCTCCTCCACACGCCCTGCGACTCGCAGCATGGCTGCGTAGCGGAGCTGGATGCCGGGGGTGTCCCCACCGCTCCAGGAATCCCCGAGTGCCTCTGCCAGAGCTAGAAAATCGAGCGACTCTGGCAGGGCCTGATTGGCAGCCAGATCTCCAGCGATCATTTTGGGACGCCATTTTTCAGGGATCTCCTCCCAGGTGGCTTTCATTTGGCCCATTAGCTTGCTGTGAAGGCGTTCCGTACAATCCTGCAGGACTGGCCGTACCGCGTCATCGATCTCTGGCAAAGGTGGCGTGGGGGTGGTGGCGACGAAGGCCAGGAGACAAAGGGCGCGGTCAGAGAGTGGCCGTGACTGCGGTTCCCACTCTTTCCAGCTCACCAGGATGCCCTTTTTCGCTAGATCGGCACTGCCTGAGAGTGCACGCACCGCCGTATAGCTGGCGCGGTCCTCGAACCACTCCGTGGAGGTGGGGTTCGCCTCTCGGATCTCTGCCTCTGCGTCTCGGTAGAAGATTAAGGCTGCCGGAAAGGCCAGATCAGCCTCGGCTGCCAGCCCTGCTGCGCGCAGCGCCCTGGGCATGCTGGCCACCTGTCCAGTGGTGCGCGCCAGCGTTACAGCGGCGACCGTGGCATTGCGCGCTGCGGAAGTGTCCCCATTGAGCAGGTGAAGCCGCGAGACCTCGATCCAGCGGTTGATCAGGAGCAAGAAAGAATCCCCCTTGCAGCTCAGGTCGAGTTCAATGCTCGTCTCCAGTTCCTTGGCGGCCTTGGGGTAGTCGAACCTAGCCAGTGCGAGACGCCCGAGATCCTGATGAATCATTGCGGAGGTGTGGATGTTCTTCAACTCCGGTCCGAGGGAAGAGAGCGCCTTCTGATAGTACTCCTCTGCCTCATTCAGGCTGCCGTTCAGCCGCAGGGCATTGGCATAAGCTCGATAAAAGGAGGGGATATCCCCTTTAAAAATCACATTCTCTTCCACCTCAGGCCGGATGCTGGCCAGGAGCGCGACTGCCTCTGGGTAGAGCTTTTGCCGGGTCAGTTCCCGACCGAGGTCTCGCCGGGCGAAGAATAGCCCCCGTGCTTGTTTGGGATCTCCGCTGCGCTCTTGCCAGCGAGCGATTAACTCGCCAAAGAGTCTCAAGGACAAGGCATTTTCTTCGGCCTGCGCGGCGGATCTCGCGTAGCGGGAAAGGGTGTTTAGTGTCGTTGCATCGGTGCGACCCAGATTCTTTGTTTCAAACTCAAACTGCTCCTTCAGCAGTTCCAGCGCCTTGCCATGACTGCCCAGGCTTTCATAGATTGCGGCTAGGCGACCATTGATCTCCGCCTGAATCTCAGGGTCGGTATCAAAGTGGCTGATGCTGGCAGCGGCACTATCCACCGCCAGTCGCAATGCTTCAGGGTTCTTACCCTCCTCCACAAAGTCACCGGCCTTTTCCAGCATCTCCGTCAGAAATGAGAGGGTCTTTTCAGCGCGCCGCGATTGTTCAGACGCCCGCTGCGCCGCCTCGTTTGCCAGCTTCGCGTTTGCCTCCGCGATCACGCTCTGCTCCGTCGCCCGGGTGCGTTGCTCCTCCGCGACGGCGCGCATCCGGCTTTCCCGCAGGAGGGAGACGGTGCTCACCGCGACCGCAGCGATGAGGGCGCAGACGACGATGGCGCTGGCCGCTACGCCGACTCGGTGGCGGCGGATGAACTTCGCGGCCTGGTAGCGAAAGGTAGGCGGTCTGGCTAGCACCGGTTCATTGTTGAGACAGCGCGTCAGATCTGCGGCGAGCTCCGCCGCCGTGGGGTAGCGGCGATCCCGATCATGCTCCAGCGCGCGCAGAGTGATCCAGTCCAGATCCCCCTTCAGCGTCGCCAGCCACGACACCCCATCCGTGCGGCGTTGCAGGGCGAGCTGTCGCCTCGGTAGCTCTGCATATTGGGAAATGATGGTGCTGGGGCGGGGTGCCTCCGTCCGGCGCACATAGTCCAGCGCCGCGTGCATGGGCAGCCGCCGTAGCGTTGCTTCCTCCAGCGGCGTGCGCCCCGTCAGCAGTTCAAAGAGGATGACCCCCAGCGTGTAGATATCCGCTCGGGTATCCACATCCAGCCCGTCCGATAGCGCCTGCTCTGGGCTCATATAGGCAGGCGTGCCGATCACCTGATCCGCCTGAGTCAGGCCCTCAAAGCTGTCTTGGGAGTTCTCCGCGGCCTCCTGCTCCATGGCTTTGGCGATGCCAAAGTCGATAATCTTCGGCCGCGGCACCCCATCGACCTTGATGACGAGGATATTCGACGGCTTCAGGTCGCGATGCAGGATGCCCTTTTGGTGGGCGTGCTGCACCGCTAGGCAGACCTCAATGAAGAGCCGGATCCGATCCACCACCGGCAGTTGAAACAGATCGCAAAACGCAGTGATGGACGGTCCATCGACCAGTTCCATGACAAAGTAAGGTCTGCCCCGGTCCGTCGCGCCCGCGTCCAGCACATGGGCGATGCCGGGGTGATCCATCTTTGCCAGCGCCTGACGTTCCACATTGAAGCGGGCAATGACCTGCTCCGAATCCATCCCGGCCTTGATGATTTTCAGCGCCACCAGCCGGTCCAGCGTCACCGTCTGCCGCGCCCGCCAGACGATCCCAAAGCCACCCTCTCCCAGCTTATCGATCAATTCATAGCGGCCGACCTTTGTGCCCGCACCCTCCTGGGCCGGGCCAGATATCAGCCGCACCCCGGCAGGTTCGTCGTCTCCCGTTTCAGGCTCCTCATCCCGCTCCGCCTCAAAATCATGAAACACCAGCCGCATCAGGTCAGATGCGGAGGAGCGGATGACATCAGGGCGTTGAGGATCTCGATCTGACAAAGCGGACTTAACCTGCACCAGCCGAGTAGGGGACGACAAGCCTAATCTCCCGGAGTGGAGGCAAGCCCTATTCAGCCAGGAATCCGATTTGTCCCCACCGCTACTGGACGCGGGTCGCTAGGTGGTGCAGAGCTACCCCGTGAGACCCCACCGTTTTTGCTCTCAAGAGATCAGCCCCGCCCGAAAGGAGACCCGCAGCAGAAAAAAGGCGTGCGTCCAGTGGTCTGAGCCTCCTGGTAATTCATACCAAGATACTAAAAGTCCATGATTGTCGAATAGTCAGATCGGGGAGAGTTGTTCCGTCGTTCAAGCACATTGAGGATGGGTGGCGTCCACACAGGCTCGGCCACCACAATTCGGCGCAGTCAATCCGATCCCGCCAAGACATGATTGACTTCCGTGGCTCTTTCCTCATATCCTGCATCCGTAGCCGCGCCCCCGGGATCGGGTCGACGGGCCTTTGACGCTCACCACAATTATGAAACCGGCTATTGTATCGGCAATTTCGGGACTCGCATGGGGCTTGCTTGGAGCATACCTCACCC
>CAZCAL010000154.1:0-9365 GCA_964496625.1 uncultured Verrucomicrobiaceae bacterium
GGCATACCAGCGGCTGACGGTTGTGTATTCCTTCACTAGAGCAGCCTGATTTTTGTGATGGCTCATCCCGTGGTGGTCGTTCTTCACCCCGTCTAGGAAGGTGAAATTTTGACGACTGAATCCATGAGCACTCATGAATGTGGCTACACGTGTCGTGTCCGTCTGCAAGGCCAACACCAGCAGATCCAACATGATCTTCATGTGCTGATCCTTGGTCGGCGGAATTCCCGCCGCAGGTCGATCCAGTTTTGAGGCAGTCACAGGCACCCACTCCGGCTCTGGTGGATTCATGGTGCGTTCGATCTGCTGCTCCACACCACGCACTCCTTCCAGATATTCATCGATCTTCTGGCGATCCCGACCACTGGCCATTTTTTGCAAGCCCTTGGCATCTTCCAGAACCAAATCGACTACGCTGCGACGGTTTTCCGCTGCGCGCCGGGCCTCCGGTGAAGAGGGATCGCGGAAAAGGCGATCAAACGCAGCACGAGGACTGATCTCAGGCGCGATCCGCTGCGTCGGGCTACTCCAAGAAACGGTGTTGGCCAAAGCAATGGGATCGTCCCCAGCCATCCCCTGCCGTGGCGGTTCAGTGCCGAGTTCGACACTGGTGAAGCGAGTCTTCTTTCCGATTTGCTGCGCAATGATCTGATCCAGCGACACGCCGTTGACACCGTTCTCAATCGATGTGCCCGTGAGGAAGGCACCCGTCAATTTGACGTGCCCTTTGCCACAACTGTCAATGCCACTGAGTACCAGCATGTCCTCACGGAACGCCGCCAGAGGCTCCAGAATTGGCGACAACTCAAACTCGCGGCCCACGCCCTTCACATCCCAGGCTTTCGGATAGATACCATTCGGCTGGAAAAAGGTGACAAAGCGCCGAGGCGGAGTGGCGCTGGATGCAGCACGCGCGCCACGCGGCGTCATGATCTCCAGCCACGGCAGAGCGAGGAGAGCTCCGGCTCCACGGAGAAAAGTTCGGCGGTCGATGCGATTCATGGGCAATGGGGTTCCTGTGAAAACGGTCTAAAGCCCATGAACTTGCACTAACTACGTCTTGATGACTGAGGCATCCATCACCTCAAAGCGCACTTTGGGGCGACTGCGCCCCAGGGCACTGCGTTCCCACTTCTTCTCCAGCGTTGCCAACAGGCTGCGCCGCTCCGCTGCGTTCACTTTGCGCCACTTTACCTCTGCCACGATCAGTGATTTCGGATTCTCTGGATCCTCCGCCACCAGATCAAACTCCACGTCTTTTTCCCAATAGCGACTCGCCCCAGGGAATCGCGCCCGGCAAACGTCCTCAAACACGCTCGATGCGTGATCGTGCACCAGCAAGCCTCGTTCCTCCGCTGTGTAATTCATCCACCGGCTACGGTGGGGTGAATACACGCGAAACCAGAAGCGAATCGTCGGGTCCTGTATGCGGTAGAGCGTCTTTTTGGTGGTTCGAACACTCTCACCAAACGGTAGCTCCCGCACCAATACAGACGCATCCAACAACTGTTCGAATATCCGAGACAGATTCGTCTGTGGCACACTGAGCTTTTGAGCGATCTCCGAAGGACGCTCAGCACCACGCCCGATCGCCTCCAGCACAGACAGTGCGTTGGCACCATTTACGCCTTCGTCACGAAGAATGCGCTGCGGCTCCTGCTCCATGTAAGGGGCGAAATCAAAGTAGAGCACCTCTGCTAGCTCGGCGGGGCTTTGCTCCTTCTCCACAAACTCCCAATACTTTGGCACGCCACCCACCAGCGAGAACTTTTCAAAGGACTCCACTGCACCCGGTTTTTGTCCGCATGCTTCACAAAATGCCGCATAATCCATCGGACGCACATTGATCAGCTTCTGGGCACGACCATACAGCGGTGCCGTGCGATTGAGAAATAGCTCATTCATCATCGCAGTGCTTGATCCTGCCAAAATCAGCAAACACCCGCGAGGAATTGAGTGATCCAGCCACTTTTGCAGTTGGCTCGGCAGAGATGCATCCACCGCCGTGAGATAAGGCAACTCATCAAGACAGAGAATCCATGGCTTCTTCTGAAGCGATAGCACCTCCAGAAATTCCGGCCAGGATCTCGGCACAATCTGGCTTCCTAGCTGAGTCCGAATATCCGCCATGAGCTGCTGGATTTGCATCTCTACTGGACCTTCCACCGCCTGACTGTACATCCCGCCACGATCTTCAAGCCATTTGCGAAGAAGGCGGGATTTACCCACTCTGCGGCGACCGAAGATCACGAGCAATCCTCCTTTGCGTGCGGCGGCGTCCAGTTCCGCCATCTCCCGCACACGATTTACAAACTTCAAACTCATGCGCCCACACTATCTCAATCCGCCCCTTTTTCAAACATTATGTTCAGCGAACATTATGCACACCAAACATAATGTTATCGAAACATCATTTTTCAACTGCACTACCTTGAACCCGAAAAGCCTCGCTGAGGACAATCGCCTCCACCAGCGCATCCGCGCGGTTTCCAGAGGTCTTTAGCTCCGCCAGGAGTAGTCTCATTAGCCCCTCATCTTGCGCATTCAGCACCCGCCCAAGAGCAAAGGACGTGATGCGTCGCGTCACATTTGCGATAAACTCGTCCTCGTGCCGCGCCTTCAGTATCTGCCGAAATTCCGCAGGTCCGTTAAAATTGAGGCCACCTGGCAGGGCTCCCGTCGCGTCCACCGGCTTACCCGCCTCCATCTCACGGAAGCGGCCAATCGCATCAAAATTCTCCAACCCAAAACCTACCGGATCAATCTTATCGTGACAGGCTGCGCAAGTTTCATTGCGGCGATGAGCGGCGAGTTCCTCTCTCAAGGTCAGCCCCCGCTCACCAGCCTTGTCATCCAATTGCCCCGCGTTTGCTGGGGGTTCTGGCAGCTTGCGCCCCAGTAAGTTTTCCAATACCCATTTTCCGCGCAGTACTGGACTCGTGCGGTTAGGAGTCGCAGACGCCGTCAGGACTGCCGCCATCCCCAACAGACCGCCGCGATGATCATCCACCCACTTCACTGGCCGCATCTCCGTGCCAGTGACATTGCCGAGTCCGTAAAATGCAGCCAATTCCTCGTTGGCGACCGTTTCACTGCTATCGAGCAGTTGCGTCAGGCTGCCCCCGCTGCGCAGAAGGTTCTCGAACACCAAGATCGGCTCCAGCTTCATCGCCTCAGCGAGACTCGGCGTAAAGTCCTGGAACTTTTTCGCATCAGGCACATGCTCGGTTCCCAACCCCGCAAAATCGAGCCATTGGCCGAGGAATGAACGTGTGAATGTGCGCAGTTTTGGGTCTGCAATCATGCGCTTCACCTGACTGCGCAACGTAGCGTCTTCGTGCAACTTCCCTGCGTCCGCAAGCGTGCGCAACTCATCGTCAGGCATTGTCATCCAAAGGAAGTAGCTGAGGCGGCTAGCCAGTTGGTGATCGTTAAGCGTGAAGGTCGCCCCATCCGCACCCAGTTCATCCCGGAATAGAAATTTGGGCGACGTGAGCGCCGCGGCAAAGGCCAGTTTTAGTGCCTGATCATGCGACTCGCCTCGCTGTATCGACTTTTCGTAAAGTCTGAGGTGTCGATCCACCTCGCCCTCCCTCAGAGGACGACGAAAAGCTCGAGGCAAAAACTCCCCCAAGGCCGCCCGAGCATCGGTCTTGAAAAGCGATGCAACCCGCTCCGGCATGGCCCCCTGTGGAACAATCGGCCCTTCCACCTCGATCCAATCGACTCCAGGTGCACCGGCTCTCGTTGGCTTCTTTGGCGCTGTGGCCACCGCATTTCCCATCAGGAACTGCGGGTCATACTCCAACCCAAGCACCGCTAGCGAATCAGCTAAAACCTTCTGATTGTCGGCAATTTTTTCGCGATTTGATTCCAACAGAAGACGATCAACCTGCTGCACCGTCACTTTCATTGCTGCCGCCAACTTCTGCTTCGCCACCACCATGCCCTGAGTGCGTTCGGGCAGCAGATTGTAGAACGACCGCAGATCGCTGGGATTCCCATCAGGAGTCACCGCACGCAAATATTCGAGACGCATCTGCATGCTGACAAGGTTCCGATTCAGCATGCTCACTAGTGCACTGATCTCTGCACTCGCCCCCTCCGGCACTGGCAGTTGCGGCGCATTCACAGTCGCAGCAGTCCTCACCTTCGGCGCTGCATCCGCTTGCGAGAATACCGGATAAGACTTGCCCCGCCTCTTCTTGACCGGCGCTGAAGCTGCCTTCTGAATCAATCGCAGTGACCTCGGCAACTCGATATTCCAGGTCATCTGGTGCGTGCCCGTCGTTAGCAGTAGTTCCACTTCATCCACCTGAGGGCTTTCATCCACACAGTAGAAGTCGTGACGCACTTCATTATCGATGCGCAGCCTCATCCCACTATCACCACCGATCCCCACATGACGAACTTTGAACCGATACCAACCCGACGCCGGCACAGTGATCTCATCATAGAGCGTCCGCTGCCCAGCCCCTGCCAGCGAGTATCCAAAGCCACCACTTCCAGGCAAATCCTGCGGCACCGAACTGCGCTCCGTCATAAGCATCTTCTCTGCTTCAAAGCGTTTCTTTTCTGTCTTTCCCCGCAAGTCCAGTGCCGCCTGTAGCGCATAGTCTGCCGCATCAAAAAGCTGCTCCGCAAGCGCAGGCGAAATGAAGAGAGCATCCCGATCATTGGTAAAGCCTGAGAGTCCCTGACCATCATCCAGCAATTGGTTGGCAGGCTGAAAATCCACACCAATCAGATCTCGCAACGTGTTATTGTACTCCGCCTTTGTCAGTCGTGGCAGGGTAAGATGTGCGATGCCGCGATGTTGCGACCAATCAATGCTCTCCAACATCTCACGCACACTAGTCATGACCATTTCGCGTTCGCCGCCGCTAGGCAGCGGCTTCTTTGGGGGCATCTCCTCATCCTCCACCTGCTGAAGGACCAACTGCCATGTTTTGAATTCCGCTTGAATCGATGCAACCGACTGAAACCCCGTCAAATCCAGGTCTCCCTTGTGCTTCTCCGCATTGTGGCAATCCAGGCAGTACTTCGTCAGCAGAGGTCTCACCACCTTTTGAAAATGCTCTTCTTGCTCCGAGGCAAACGCACGGAGACCGAACGCAAAGACACAGAGCAAAAAGAGAGACCGATTCTGAATGGCGCACATAATCACCTCCAGATGACGAAACAATGTGCCTTGACCTATCTACTTTTGAACTACATTCACCTACCTGGATAGGGCTCCCAGCAGTTTGGGCACACGCCCGAATCGCCTCTGATACTCTTCAATCGTGGGCTGCAATCGCACCGCCACCTTCGCGTGATGGTTTAGTGCGATGGACTCCAATCGATGATCAAAGTAGGGATTGCTGAAGCGATCCAGCACAGCTCGTGCAAAACCCGCTGGATCATCACACCGCCCATCCAGGACAGGCACGATCTCGTTAAAGAGCACCTCACGCAGCCACGGCCCTACTTCTGGATGCTCGACACACTCCCGCACCGTCGTCAACCCCATGGGCAGGGCTTTGCATACCAGAGCACTATGAGCCCCATTCAAGATGCGCACCTTGCGGATGGTGTAGGGCCTGATGTCGTTCGCCAGGACCACAGCAGGATGACTTGCCAGAGGAAATCCCTGTGCACTCTCTACCGCCCAGAAAGCAAAGGGTTCCGCCGCCACCAGGAGAGAATCAATCCCCAGCAATGGATGCGAACGTGGCGCACCGGGAACAATACGATCCACCAATGTATTCACCCAGCGGCACTCGTCTTGCAGCCATTCCACAAGCCCATCATCGAGCCGCCAGCGCAGAGCTTGTGCAGTCACGAGATCTCTCAGTTTTGCTCCATTGGACTCGACCAACTCACAAGGCACAATCCACAATCCAGACAAGCCACTTTGATATCGATGCTGAAGTGCCGCCAGCAGCTTCGCAGGGAACGACCGTGGCACGCCTTCATTGGAGAAGTCTCCGGCATCCAAAACCAATCCCGCCTCCGTCGTATTGGAGAGAATCGTGGTAAGGTTCTCATTCGCAGCGAGAGCGAGCACTTCCTCCCACTGGCTGCCTGCATGGAGAGCCGATTGAATGCATGAAACCGCCTCCGTATTGTTAACGACTTCACCGTTCATGATCCCCTGCACCGCGACGTGGTAGCACCCATCTGCCGCATTCAATGCGTCAGCCCGCTGCCTGCCGGTTGATTGCACCACAACCACTGGTCCCACCGCTGTTGCTGAATCTCGATTTAGCTGATCTACAAAGAGATCCGCAAATGCGCGCAGGAAATTACCGGCTCCGAACTGAAGGATCATGCTGCGGATTCGGGTTTGATCCACTCAAAGAACCCCATTGCCTCCAGGTCTCCACGAAGTGCCTCGACCTCAGCAGGAGAGAGGGAACTATTCGGCAGACGTGGCGGACCGACATCCACGCCTCGCATCGTCATCACCGCCTTGGCTGCCCCCATATAGCCGATAGAGGCCAGTCTCTGAATGAAGCGAACCGTGCGCAATTGCTCCCGCCGCGCTGCATCAAGATCACCTCGCTCAAAGGCTGCGATGATACGCAGATAGATGGGTGCCGCAAAATTGTAGGTGCTACCTACCGCACCCTTTGCCCCAAAGGCTAACGCAGCGAGCAGCATTTCATCAAAGCCGAATGGAATATCGAAGGCACCGCCGTCATGCGAGGTGCAGAGTTGGTATTCCATCAAATTGCTGCTGGTGAATTTGATTCCCGCGAGATTGGGAATACGCCCGGCCGCCTGTGCCAGGAATTCAGACGGCGCCACAGACACCCCCGTCATGGTGGGAATCTCGTAATAGTAGAAAGGTAGATCGGGCGCCGCAGAGGCGATTTCCGCCATGCTTTCTACGAGCGCCTTGGTGTTGCGCGGTTTGAAGTAGCTGGGCGAAAGCGCGCTAATCGCTGCCGCCCCCAGGTCTTCTGATTGGGAAGCCAGCGCCGCTGCATCTGCCAGACAGTTCGCACCAACATGCACGATCACTTTCAGTGCAGATCCCTTCACAACCTCCATCCAATGAGCGCACAGCAGACGTCGTTCGACCAAAGTTAATGAACTGCTTTCGCCCGTCGTGCCACCGATGAAGGCGTACGAGACGCCATCGATCAGGAGCTGTGATGCTTGTTTTTCCACGACAGATAGGTTCAGCGAACCATCAGCATGAAACGGAGTGTGTGTAGCGGCGACGAGGCCGATGAGCGGAGTTTTGACTGGCATGGTAGTTTAGTGAGAAAGTGGTAACGTCCAAACTTCGGGAGAACGGACACGCGGCCGAGCCTCTCCGTTGGGCACGATGTAACGTGATTGCCACACCGTCGTGGAGGCTGTCGCGCGTGAAAATGGGACACCAGATTGAAGTGTCCAAGTATTCTCGGTCGGATCGTAAAGAAGCGCATCTTTCGGAAATCCAGGATGTTTGATGACCGGCTCAAACGTCACATTGGCACCGTCGTCACCCGTCACGATCAGCAACTTCCCATCCACCACGCCCGCAGGCGAGGGTGCCGCAACGGCAGCTCTTGGCAAATCAGCGAGACGCACCCAGCCTTTTCCTGGATCAAATCGATACGCATCACGGAGATAGGTCCGGACTGGTTTGCCATCCGCTCCCGCTGCGAGACTGACACCACTGCACAACACAAAGGCACCATCGATCGCACCCGCCACACTCAGCATTCGCTCCGGTCCAGGCCATGGGGCGAGTTCCTGCCACTGGAATTGTTTTGCATCCAAATTCAGGGCCCAAAAAGTATGCATCGCCTGCACCGCCGTGGGCGAATCAATGCCACCCGCAATATAAACCGTCCGACCAACCAATGCGCCACAGGCATTCGCGCACGGTTTCGGCATTGGCGGCAGATCTGTCACCTCCAGCGAACCATTGGCGAAGTGCAACTTGAAGGATTCGGCATAGTGTCCCTGCGAGTTACTACCACCGAAGCAAAACACGTCTTCATCCACGCTGACAGAAACCCCATAGCCCAGTGGACGAGGCAACTTTCCGCCGATCTTCCACGCCCCACGAGGATGATCGAGCACCCACACACTGTCATACCAGACCTTAGTGAAGACATCTGCCCATTTGTTCTTGGGGATATTCGCACCGCCTGCTACCAGCAAGGAGCCTCCACTAACACCCGCAAACGGTGCTGCAAAACCCTCTGCGTCAGGGATGGCTGGCAGCATCTCCCACGACGGACCTGCAGCATTCAATGCGGATGCGAATAGGAGTGCCACGAGGGCGCAAAGAGACGGCAGTGGGAAAAGAGGGCATCTCATGACAGTCTTCATAGCGGTTCGGCGTGATTGACACGATTCATCGACTGCAATTCTGACTGGTCAACTTGATTGACCAATCTTCGCTACCCCCATCCGATCTCCAAACTCAGATTCTGCACTTGCGTCTCGATTCTCAATTACGCATACTAAGCAAATACACCTAACTATCACCATGAATACCAACCCTGAAAAAAAGTCAACCACCGCAGCAAGCAAAGGCAGCGCTGCCATAAACCAGCCCACTGACTACGTAATTTACAAACCAAACAGTCGCGGCACTGGCGGAGTGGTGCGTTTCGAGATCAATAAAGCCAAAGGGGCCGTATTCGTCGATGCGACAACACAGAGCGGCGAAAAGCAATTCGATTGGGAGAACAAAATCACGATGAAGTGGGGCCTCGCCGACCTCGGCTCAGTCCTCGCCACACTTCAGGGTCGCCAGCCTCAAGCAAAGCTGTTTCATCAGTCTGAGAAAGCCAACAGCGCCTTTGAGCTAACGGCACGCGATGATGCTCAACGGGCACCCTATTTCGTGAGCGTATCTCGTCAAGATGAGGGCGCGAAGTCATTGAAAAAGGTAACCATCCCTGTCACCCATGCAGAGGCGGCTATCCTGGAAACAGCGCTGCGCACTGCGGTGATGCGACTCCTTGGTTGGTGAATGGCTACTGGTTCAGCCATTCCAGATTAAATCTTGCCAGCGTCAAGCGCCCGCCCGCAAACGCAGCCACACCAGAACCGCTACCGCTGCGTCCGTAGAAACAGAGAATCGTCCCGCTCTTCGTGACTGCAATGTCGGAGTACATGCTCGGACCAGGCTCGATCGATTTGCTAACTGGCCAGGTCTGCCCTTCATCGCGACTCACTTTGACGCTGACATTTTTGCGATCACGATTCTTCCCTGGCTCAGCTTTGCCTTTTTCTTTTTCCAGATTGTGGGGATTGGAAAAGAGGATGAGGCTCTGGCCATCGTGATCGTATCGCACGATACCACCCATACAGATCGGCTCCAGCAGCGCATCGTCAAATTTCGGTGTGCTCCAGTTGGCGGCTCCATCTTT
>CAZCAL010000155.1:0-3715 GCA_964496625.1 uncultured Verrucomicrobiaceae bacterium
CCCGAGGGCCTCCTTGTGGCAGAGGGCAGTTTTGCGCAGCTTAGCTCCGCCACCACGGGTTATCCGACCATCAATCATCAATGGAGAAAGACAGGAAAGAATATCGCTGGTGCCACAGGGAGCGCATATGTTGTCCCATCGATTGCCCTTGCTCACGCAGGGCTCTATTCGGATCGAATTTCAAATGTCACCGGCTCTGCTATCAGCCCAGAGGTTCCTCTCGGTGTGGTTCGAGTGACCAATGATTCACCCGTTTACAACGAAGGCACGACCATGGTGCTGGCTGCAACCGCTGCGGGTGGCGTGCCACTGACTTATCAGTGGAAATTGGGTGGGGTCGACCTCGTGGACGATGGCCGAATCACTGGCACTATGAGTCCGACGTTGACCGTGCGCTCCACCACAACCTTGGACGATGGCGACTACGAATGTATCATCTCGGATGGAGTGCGAACGCTCAGTGCCGGCACGAGGCAGGTGCAGATTCGACTGAAGCCAGTGGTGCAAGGGATGGCGATCAGTGGTGCCGTCGTGAGCCAATTGAGCAATATCCAAATCATCGCAGACAACGCGGCAACGCGATTCACTGCAACGGGGCTCCCCAGTGGGGTGAAGCTCAATGCGACAACGGGTCTGCTGTCGGGGCGTCCGCTGAAGGCAGGGGACTACACCATCACTGTTTATGCGACCAATGCAGCAGGCCGCAGTGCTGCCCAGACTTTTTTTTGGCACGTGGAGGATCTGGATGACGACGTCGTGGGGGCGTTTCAGGGGCTTGTTGATGCAGATGCGGGATTAAACTCGGATCTCGGTGGTAGCCTGACGGCAAAAGTTACGGGAACGGGAACTTATTCAGGGGCAGTCCAGCTTGGCAGCAAACGCTACAGCTTCAAAGGTCTACTCGATTCTGCGCCGGGAACGGACCCGACATCTAGCAGCACGATCACTCGTCGTGGACTGCCCAGCTTGGTCCTCACCCTCACCATTTCAAATTCAACGGGTGAACTCACTGGCAGCATCACGGATGGCACGGACTCTGCGGGTTTGCTAGCCCGGCGAAATCCCTGGAATGCTCGAACCGCCTCTGCCGAGGCATTTGCGGGTTACTACACCTTCGGGATGGATCTCAGCTCAAACATCGGAGACCCCGCCGTTCCACAAGGAACTGGATACGGCACCGCCACTGCGTCGACCGGGGGCACGATCAAGTGGGCGGGCCGATTGGCAGACGGCACTGCTGTCACAGGTTCATCGATCTTCGATCTCGGCGGGCTCTGGAGTAGCTTCAATCTCCTGTATGCCGCAAAGGGGGCGCTCCATGGGTGGCGTGATATGGATCTGGGGCCCGGCGTGAATTTTTCTCTCAATACGATGGGAGGCTCTTTGACATGGTTACGGCAGCCTCAGGCGGCGACGGTAAGGCTGTATTCAGGTGGGTTTGGACCGATCTCACTCAATGTTCATGGAGGAAAATATACCAAACCTTCAGCAGGATTGATCGTCTTGGGCCTGGATGATCCAACGACCTTTGTTGATGGTAAAAATGCCGTGATCGCTTTTGCAGGCGGCGGTATCGAGACCGCAAGTCGATTCGCTGGTTTGGACTTGGAGGCTTTCACCATCAGTAGCAGAAACATCGCATCCTTCGCAAAGGCAGGGACGCCTGAGAATCCAGCATCGCTGCGACTTTCGCTGAATGCAGCAACGGGTCTTTTCAGCGGCGGTTTTGTCTTGAGCGATGTCAATCCCGCCTCGCCCACGACGACCGTGACACGTTCGGTGGGTTATTTTGGGGTGCTGCTATCCCAGGAATTGAAGGGCAAAGGCTACTTTGTCTCGCCAACATTGCCTGAAGCATCCCCGGCTCCTGTGGTCGCACCCTCAAAGACCCCAATCATCGGCGGCGGTGTGGTGATTGATGCAGCACCTCATTGATCCTGCCTCATACTCCACGGCGCTTGCCCTGACGAAGCCGATACTCTGCGGGGCCACAGCCATAACGCCGCGCGAATAGCCTCGACATGTAGTGGCGGTTCGGAAACCCACAAGTCGCCGCGATCTCGTCAATGGATCGATCTGTCAATGCAAGTGCCTCGCCAGCAAGACGCAGACGAACCGATTGGACGTGGGCGGCGGGTGTCTGACCAAGATGTTCTTTGAACCAACGGATAAATTTCTCTGTGCTCATTCCGGCAAGGGATGCCAGAAAGGGATTGGACGACTCCGTCTGCGGGGATCGCTCGATGAGGGAAAGAATGTGCAGCAGACGTTCAGGCAAGGCCGATGCGGCTGGTAGATCGAGTCGCGTGAAGGCAAGGTGCAAAAGCGCTGCACTCTCGTGATAGAGGATGCCATCCCGTTCGCGCGAAGGCTCTCTTTGGTGGGTCGCCATCACCTCTTTAACCAAGGCCGTCAGCGTTTCATCCATGGGAATCGTCATTGGCTTTGGTTCAATCGGTGTGCCGGGTCGTGAAGTCGTGAAGTGAATCCAAAAATGATCTGCTTGCACCGGACCGCAGCAATCAAAGATCGTATCCGCAGGGATCAGCGCCGCGAGCCGGTGATTGAGAGCAATCTCCTTTCCACGAAAGCGTAGAAAGCAGCCTGGCTTTGGATTGTGATAAAAGCGCCAGAAGGGGCTGTCCACATCGGTGTGATTCCAATCGTTGAGCGCTGGTTGATAGCCGCTTTCATGGATCAAAAAGGGCGACCAACCTGCCTTAGCGATGGATCCGACATCCACGCCCCAAGGGGTGGTGTAGTTCAGATATTTGCGGTGTGCTGTCACGGAGAATGATACGTTGGCTCTGGCTTGATTGCCTCAAAAGCAGCGCAGTTACGGTCAGGATGAGCAGAATAAGACACAACTCAGGCACAAACTGGCACATGCAGTTGACGTTGGTTCTTTTGTGACGATCTCCAAACAATACCTTACCGTACTTTTCTTCGCATCCCTCGGTACTGCCTCTGCCGCAGAGGGATTGCCTGCGGATCATGCTCGGCGGATGGAGCGTGGGTTAAAGCTCTTCCAAGAAGAGGTCGCACCGCTCTTGAAGGAACATTGTTTGGGGTGCCACGGCGGTGAGCGATTAAAGAGTGATTTTGATATTGCTACGCGGGAGGACCTTTTGCGCGGCGGATCTCACGGTATTGCCGTCGTTCCCTTCGATGCAAAGGCGAGCTCTTTGGTTGCACAGATCAATCATGCAAAGGATCCGCACATGCCAGATGATAAGCCCAAACTTCCCGCAGAGGTGATCGCCAAAATTACTGCGTGGATCGACGACGGTGCACCGTATTCCGAACCACTGATTGCGGGGAAAAAGCCGAAGCGCGATGCATCCGTGGTTTCTGCTGAGGATCGCCAATGGTGGGCGTTTCAACCACTGAGGAAGGTGCAGGCAAAGTCCATCGATGAATTGCTGCTGCGCCAAGCCAATGGAATGACCTTCAATCCGCCGGCGGAGTCGGCCACACTGGTGCGAAGATTGTATCTGGATCTCACCGGGCTTCCTCCAGAGCAACCTGCAAAATCCGATGTGCCAAGTTTGATCGATACGCTTCTGGAGTCGCCCCGCTTTGGTGAGCGATGGGCTCGCCACTGGCTGGACGTGGCTCGATTCGCAGAGAGCACTGGCTTCGAGCAGGACTACGACCGGCCTTATGCTTTCCACTATCGCGACTTCGTCATCAAGGCATTGAATCGTGACATGCC